>CAMZJG010000001.1 GCA_947307505.1 uncultured Clostridia bacterium
CCAGCCGAGAAAATCTTTTGTTTTTTCATTGTCTACTTGACGGGGTGCGGTTCAGAACCTGTCCGGCATACTGCCCGTTGTTCAGTTATCTTTCCTGGTTCCGTTGTCTGTGCTTCAGCCATTGATCCAGGAGTTTGAAGATCGTCTCCTCTATCCTTGCGGGGGAGTAGGTTTTGGGGAAGTATTTGCGGAGCTTGTCCAGCGGGATGTTGATGCTGGCGGCCTGGGGCTTTTTCTGCTCCATCATGATCTGGAGCATATTGTCCTCGTTCAGCTCGCCAGTTTGACTGAGCCTCCGCATCCGCTGTGCCTGGGAAACGGAAGGGGTGGCCTGCTCACTGTCCATCGTTTCAATCAAGAGGCGCTGCTCCGGTTCGGTCAGCGCCGCGATCTGATATGCAGGCGTCAGGGAGATCTTTTTGTCGTCCACCATCTGCATCAGCTCCGGGACCAGGTTGTTGAGGGAGATAATATTACGGACGGTATCTCCGCTGATACCGTCCGTATTTCCCACTTCATCGTCGCTGCGGAAATAAGCCGAATTATTCGGCGGATTTTCTTGCGTTTGTTTTGGCGGCCTTCCCGCCGTGCGTTTGATGGCCTCCAGCCGCATTTTATACGCCTTAGCCCGTTCGCTGGGCAGCACGTCCTCCCGCTGGGCGTTGGAATCCACAAGCTGGATGATGGCTTCGTCGTCGGTCAAGTCGCGGACGATGCAGGGCATATCCGTGAAACCTGCCCGCTCGGAGGCCAGCTTGCGCCGATGCCCGGCGACGATCTCATACCCGCCCTCGACCCTTGGACGGACGATTGCGGGCACCACAACGCCATTCTGCATCACGCTGTCCACAGTGTCCAGCATAGCTTGATCCTCCCGGATGCCATAGGGATGAGCAGGGAAAGGATGAAGCTCATTTAGCGGGATGCAGATGATTTGTTCCGCAGCCTGACTCCGTTTTGAGGGTGAGCTCTCTTTCATCATATTAGTTCCTCCATATAGATTTTTATGGAACGAAAGTAATACACGCTGATTCTATTCATAAGTCTCAATTCGTTTTTGCTCAGCGGGAAGCTCTTTATACTTTTTTGCAACTGATACGATATCCTGGAGCATCTGCTTTTTGATTGTAAAGCTCATGTTGGCCATTTCAGAGAACGGGATGCTCAATGGTGGTGCTGTCTTCAGCATGGCTATTTAGTATGAAAAGCGTATCAATAAGCCCGGCGGATATTCAGGCGTCCGCCGGGCCTTTTGCTGTCCGGAGTTGGCTTCCCGACGTTTCCGGCAGCGGGGAAACGGCGGATCACGGAAAATAATTATCGAAATACAATAAAATATCATTGACAAAAAGAAAATACCGTGCTATCCTGCCCGTGACGATGATCCTGAGGAGGGAGTATCATGGAACAGAAGACCTTATCCCGCTGGCTGAAGGTGATCCTGGTGGGCGTGGGGCTCTGCGGGCTGGTGGTCTATGGGGCGGTCCTGCCACTCTATGGGCAATCGCTCGTGGGACAGAACCCCGATATGGCAAACCGCTACTGGCCCTGGCTGATCTTTCTCTGGGCCACCGGCGTGCCCTGCTATGCAGCCCTGGTCATCGGCTGGAGGATCGCCGTGAACATAGGAAAAGACCGTTCCTTTTCAGAAGATAACGCCCGGCACCTGAAGCGGATCGCCCTGCTGGCGGCGGGGGACGCGGTGTTCTTTTTCATCGGGAACATCGTCCTCCTGTTTGCGAACATGAGCCACCCCGGCGTGGTGCTCGGCTCGCTCCTGGTGGTGTTTGCCGGCGTAGCGGTGTCCGTTGCAGCCGCCGCTCTGTCCCATCTGGTCCTGAAGGCGGCCCTGCTTCAGGAACAGAGCGACCTGACGATCTGAGGAGGGGGCCATGGAAGGCGAGATCATTTTCAACATTGACGTGATGCTGGCCAAGCGCAAGATGAGCCTGACGGAGCTGTCCTCCCGGGTAGGCATCACCCTGGCCAACATGTCCATCCTCAAAACGGGAAAGGCGAAGGCAGTCAAGATCTCCACCCTGTCCAAGCTCTGCGAGGCCCTGGACTGCCAGCCCGGGGACCTGTTTGAATATCGGAAGCCGGAGCCATGAACGTCAAGCTGATCCAGCCCGGGATGCACAAGCGGCCCATGGACACGGATCTGAAGCTGCACATGGCCCCGCCCCTGGGGCTGCTCACCGTGGCGGCTCTGCTTCGCAAGGAGCATCGGGTCACGTTGGAGAACGAAAACATCGGTCCCGTTGACCTGAACGATTCCCCGGACATCGTGGGGATCTCGGTGACGGTGGACGTGCTTCCCCGGGCCATGGAGATCGCCCGGATCTACCGCAGCCGGGGGATCCAGGTGGTGGCCGGGGGCATCCACATCACCACCGCCGCCGATACCGTCCCGGAGGACGCCTTCGACGCTCTGTGCATCGGCGCAGCGGAGGGGACCTGGCCGGAGATCATGAGGGATCTGGCTCGTGGCGAGCTGAAAAAGCGCTATCGCTGCACAGGCGCCCTGCGGGGTGAGGATATCGTCTCCCCGGCCTATGACATGGTCTCGGCGGCGGATTATCTCTACTGTAATGTGGTGCATACCAGCCGGGGCTGCCCCTTCCGCTGCGATTTCTGCTACAACAGCAGCCGGGAGCATCAGTATGTCAACCGGCCCATCGGGGACGTGCTGGCAGATATCCGGGCAACGGGGCAGAAACACATCCTGTTCATCGACGATAATTTCGCGGGCAACCGGGCCTGGACGAGGGAATTTCTTCGAACGATCCGTCCGCTGGGCCTGAAGTGGAATGCCGCCGTCTCCCTGGATGTGGCCCGGGAGCCGGAGCTGCTGGATCTGATGCGCTCCAGCGGCTGCCGCAGCCTTTTCATCGGCTTTGAGAGCATCGACCCTCATTCCATCGACAGCGTCCACAAGGGGCAGAACCGCACCGAGGGCTATGACCGGGCAGTGGCGGAGATCCATCGCCGGGGCATCATGATCAACGGCAGCTTCGTCTTCGGCTTGGACGGGGACACGCCGGAGACCTTCTCCGCCACCCTGGACTGGATCGTACGCAACCGCATCGAGACCGTGACCTCTCATATCCTGACCCCCTATCCCGGAACTGTGCTCTATGACCGCATGCTGGCGGAGGGAAGGCTGCTGACCCACGACCTGTCCCTCTATAACACGGCCCATGTGGTCTTCCGGCCAAAGGGCATGACCCCGGAAGAACTGTATCAGGGTTATCTGTGGATGTACAGGCAGATTTACAGTCTGAAAAACATTCTCCGCCGCCGTCCCGAAGCCCGACAGCAGCGGATGAGTTATTGGCTGTTCAATCTGCTCTACCGCAAATACGGCGGTTTGACGGACCGGCTTTGCAAGCTGGTCTCCTATGAGCGCATCGGGCATCTGGCTCAGCTGCTGAGCCGCTACCGGGGCAGACGGAGCGATTCCCGGGCCGAGGGGATCTGAGAAAACGCAAGCCGCCGCCCTCTTCCCGAGGGGGGCGAGCAGGGGTGGTAAGGTGGCGCACCGAATTGCCGGGTTTATTTGTCGTTTTGTTCGTCTATCTCGTTCAGTTTCTTTGCGAAGCCGTGATCGCCGCGCCGATCCCCCTGATGATCCTGTGGCTGACGAAAAAGAAGCGGGCAGCTAAGGCCGCTTTTATCGTATGCCTGCTTCTGGCGCTGACGGCGTCTATGCTGATTGCGCGCAGACCTTATTTTCGCTGCCCTGAAAAATACAGGCCTTATATCACAGAGAAAGAAGAGGAGCGGATCGTCAGCTTCAACAGCGGCGTCTGGAATCCCTATATCCCGATTTTTCCCGTCTGCGTCACCGTATTGGATATGGACGGATATCGGATGCATGTGCGGACGAAATATAAGATTTGACAAAACGGCTCTTTTTACTAATTCTGGTTTCCAAAGTCTATGATCCGCGATTACCCAACAGTCTAAAGCAAACCGTGGGATGTGAACATTGTGCTCCGGGATGCAAACAATCTTGGAGGCACTCGGTTCCCATCCGGCGGGGTGCAGCTCACGCGGCAGGGACGAGTGCCACGCCCCTAGCCGATTGTGATTGCCATTTTATCCCACTTCAAGAGCAAATCAAAAACGCAGACGAAAAACGCCCGGAGACCCTTGAAATATAACGCTTTGTGCCAGCTTCGTCTGTCACATGGTGACTAGAAACTGGCCCACGTGGGAGAGCGTTCGGTTCGCATCCGAGAGGTCGAGGGTTCGAATCCCTTCGTCTCCACCAAAGTGAAAAGCACTTGCGAAAGCAAGTGCTTTTTGCATCGATGTGTTCCGCGTGCGCGGAACGTGACGTCGGCTTCGCCTTGCGCTGTGACCTCCTGGCGTGATGTGCACTTCGTGCGTGGGCGGTACGCATCACATCGCTTTTGCCGCAAGGCAAAAACATCACTCCGCCCCCGGCGGAGCATCATTTGCCCGTCAGGGCAAACATCACGGATCCTTGAATCCTTTGGCGGAAGTCAGTTATTGCGGAGTTTTAGAAAACCGGAGTTTTAACCAATTACTGCAATCACGAACAGGGGGCCATTTGGCACCCCTGATTTTGATTCCTACGGATAAAGGATAAGCCGGAGGGTTTGACTCCGTGTCTTTTCCATAGAAGGGCAAGTTGACGGCCGGGGAACTGCAATGATAAATTGAAGATAATAATATAAAATAAACAAAGTCAAGAATGGGGGACGAGGAAATGGCAGGCAGGATCTACCACGAACCCGCAAGCGACATTGAGGTCTATGCGGAATGCGACGTACTGGTGGTGGGCGCCGGCGCGGCGGGACACAGCGCCGCCGTGGCAGCCGCCCGGGCGGGCTGCAGAGACGTCATTCTGATGGAGCGCTACGGCTACTCCGGCGGCGACGTCACCGGCGACTATGTCCTCATGGTCCCGAAGCTCTCCTGGAAAACCCTCCCCTTCGTGCGGGGGATCCAGGAGGAATGGTTCGACCGGATGGAGAAGGCCGTGCCGGGCTCCACCTGGGGCCCCACCCTGGATGAGATCGGCAAAAAGGACAAGATGCTCATTGAGCGCTGGAAAATGAAGATGGACACCACCAGTCCCGGAGATGATCCGGTCCTCGTCCGGTCCGTATACTACGACGGTCCCCAGCTGGAGATCGAGATGGACCTGATGCTCCTGGAGCTCAGCGACCGCATCCGCATCCTCTACCACAGCTGGGGCACCCGCCCCATCATGGACGGGAACGTCATCAAGGGCGTGATCTTCGAGAGCAAGGAGGGACGGAAGGCCGTCTTTGCGAAGGTGGTGATCGACGCCACCGGCGACGGCGACCTGTTCCGGCAGACCGGCGCGCCCTACGAGGACCTGTCCGGGGAGAACACCCGCTCCCACAACACGACCCTGGCCTGGCGGGTAGGCGGCGTGAATACGCAGTACCTGGAGGACTGGCGCAAATCCCACCCCGACCTCTGGCGGGAACTCAACCGCAACCTGATGCAGATGACAGGTCTTGCCGGCAGCGCTCCCTCCTGGGACGAGCCCAACGGCAACTGCCTGGTGTTCAACCGGCACTCCAATGTGAACTGCTCCACCATCAAGGACCTGACCGCCACGGAGATCAATACCAGGAAGGCCATCCGGGACGTCATCGCCTACTGCAAGCGCGTCCTGCCCGGAGCATACAAGGATATGTATCTGCTGAGCATCGCCCCTCAGACCGGGGTCCGCTGCAGCCGACGTCTTTCCGGCGAATACGTGATGTCTGCCAAGGACTGGGTCTTCGGCCTGCAGCATGACGACGTCATTGCCTGGCACTCCACCATCTGCCGCCTGAACGACTGTGCCCCCGTGGAGATCCCCTACCGCGCCATCCTGCCCAGGAAGGTGGATAATCTGCTCTGCCCGGGCCGCCATATCTCCGCGGATCCCATCGCCATCGACTGGGTCAACCTCATTCCCCAATGCATCGGCACCGGGCAGGCCGCAGGCGTGGCCGCAGCCGTGGCGGTGGCGGACGGCGTCGGCACCCACAGCGTGGATATCCGCAAGGTGCAGAATATCCTGATCGATCAGAACGTTCCCCTGCCCCGGAACGAACGGGTGGATCCCTGCTATGAGGAGCTCTGCCGGGAATTCGACTACGGCCGCTATACGGAGATCGCCAGGCAGGCGAAGGAAGATCCGTCCATCATGGACAACTACAAGCCCAGGTCTGCCTGGAGCTGAGGGCACGCTCCCCGCAGGCATCAATATGGATGAAATACAGGCGCCGATCTGGTCATGGACCAGGTCGGCGCTTGATCATTTGTTTCTTCTGCCTTACAGGGACAGCTCGCTGCGGAAGATCACGTCATCCTGGATCTCGCCGGAGAGCTGGACAAAGTAAGCGCTGAAGCCGCCGATGCGGACGATCAGGTCCTCGTGTTCCTCCGGTTTCACCTTGGCGTCCTTCAGATCTTCGGAATCCAGGATATTGTACTGGATATGGGTGCCCCCCGCAGCCATGAAAGCTTTGGTATAGGCGGCCAGCTTCTCCACCCCCTCTTCATCCCGCAGGAGGGAGGCGTTGAACTTCTGATTCAGCACCTGGGCATAGGAATCCTTGAAAGCGGCGGTGAGGGCGCTGCGGAGCACGGCGGTGGGGCCGTTTTTGTCCGCCCCCCGCATGGGGGAAATGGAGCCGTCGTTCAGAGGCTCCAGGGCCTTCCGGCCGTTGGGCAGCGCGCCGACCCCCAGGCCGCCCAGGTAATGCCAGGCAAGTCCCTCCCGGGCGATCATGATGGGGGGGAAGGGGGAATTATCATAGCTTTTGATGATGGCGGCGCTGTCATCGCTGACCCGTCGGGCCATCTCATCGGGTCCCTCCAGATCGTTCCCGAACTTGGGGGCGGCCAGACAGAGCTGCCTGATCTCCTCTCCCCGCTCCCCGGCGAAGTCGCTGTCCAGGGCGTCCATGAGTTCCTTCATGGTGAGCTGCTTCCGGTCGAAGACCAGATACTTCACGGCGTAGAGGGCGTCGGAGGCGTCGATGATGCCCCGGTCGCCGATGCCCTGGAGGGTATGATCCGGGTCGGCGTCCACCGTATCCCGTCCGGCATCCATGCAGAACTGCAGCCCCAGAACGGAGATGAGGGGCAGACGAACCCGGTCCTTCTCCACCCGCCGGGCCACGTTGCCAAGCCGGAAGCAGGTATGGCTCACATGGCGGTGCTGCCTCAGGAAGGCGTCGTAAAGCTCCTCAAAGCTCCCGAAATCCCGGGCGTCCCCTGTGGCCAGGCCAGTCTGCTTTCCGTTGATATCCCGCCCGTTATGCAGGGCCAGATGCAGGCAGCCGGCCACGTTGAAGGCCCCCAGGCCGTGGGCTCCGGTGTGCTCCGCCTTGGTGGGGATGCAGGGATAGACGCAGCCCAGGCCGGCCCATTCCACCGCGTCGGCATAGGGGATGCCGTCCCGCACATAGTGGGCCACCACCGCGTCGTCATTCTCAAAGAGGGGGATGCCGCCCCGGGTCTCCAGATTGGTGCGGATAGCCTTCTTCATGAGCCAGTCCGGAGTGACGCGGCTCCATTTCAGCCCCACGGTGGGGGAAGAGATCTTCAGGAGGCCGACCATATGGAGGATCAGATAGCTCAGTTCGTTGGCGGCGTCCCGCCCCTCATGATCCACGCCTCCGATCATCACATTGTTGATGCAGAAATTGATCTGATGGGAGAGCTTCTGGCTCCGGGGCTGCACAAAGCACTGGGTGCCCCAGCGGCCGATCAGGTCGGCCAGCAGCTCTCCGGCCCGGGCGGCGGTGAGACGGCCGCTCTTCACATCCTTCTTGAAGAAGGGGTACAGATACTGGTCGGCACGGCCCCAATGGGGGTTGCCGTGCATGGGGTGCTCCGCCACCTTGGCCACCCCGCAGAGGCTCATAAGCTGCAGGGCTTCCTGGAATGTGCGGGGCGGATTCTCCGGCACATAACGGCAGATACGGGCGATCTCCAGCAGCTGTTCCCTGCGGACTTCGTCCGGCTCCGCCGCCGCCTTCTCCTCCGCCAGCCCGGCGTAGCGCCTGCCCAATCCGATCACGGCGTTCAGCACGATGACCGCGCTCTCCCAGAAATACGCCTTGGATACGTCCGTATCAGTTCCCGCCCGGAATTCCGCCAGATGGGCTTCCGCCTCGGCGATGTATCCCCCCAGGCCCACCCGCAGGATCTTGTCCCAGTTGAAGGCGGTAGTGACCTGTCCGAAAACGGCGGCGTCCAGGGAGGGATCCTTCAGCTTGGCGTCCTCCAGATCCCGGCCCAGCGTGCCGCAGACGGCCTCCCAGGCCTGATAGGAGAGGTCGGGGGCGGTCTTCCCCCGGAACTCCAGGGCCGCCTCCCGCAGGACGGAAAGGGTCTCCTCATCCAGCTGCACGCTGGCATCCATGGTGGCGTCCACCCGCCGGTCCTCATTCCAGATGGCGGGGATATAGTCTCCGCAGATGTCCATGGCGGTGGCGCAGCCGATCACGGCGGGGGTGGACCGGCCCACGATCTGATCGAAGGGCAGGATATCGATAGGCATCCCCTCCAGCACCCGGGCCAGCAGCTTTGCTCTGCGCAGCTCCAGGTCCTCCCCTTCTGTCTCCCGCCAGGACTGGAGAGCCAAACGCTGCCGGTCGGGGTGGATGCGCCAGGAGGCGGTACGCACCGCCTCCCGCCAGGCGCGGTTGGCCGGACTCAGAGTAATGGCGTCGATCTCCGTCAGAAGCTTTTCGTTGATCTCCATCGTACTGTCTCCTTACATGATATTGACCGGAGCGCCTGTCTCCGTGTCGCCGGGACGCAGAAAGGCGGCAAAGTCCGCCGCCGCGGGGGTATGGCGCTCCCGGCGCCAGGCCAGCACCACCCGCCCGTGGAAAGCACGTTTCACAGGCAGGTAAGCCAGGTCGGCCGTCTCCGCCTCACTGAGGACCATCTTGCTGTCTATGGAAAAGCCCTTCTCCCGGCCGATCCGGGTGGAAAGCACAAAGTAGGAACCCGCATAGCGCACCTCCTTCGGCACGATGCCGTAATTGGCGCAGATTTCCTCCGCCAGCCTCCGCTGCACCGGGGATTCCAGGATGAGGGGCCGTCCGTTCAGGGCTTCCAGTCCCATTTCCGCCACGGCATTGGGCACCAGGAAAAAGATCGGATATTCGCAGAGGAAAAGGGTCTCGAATTCCGAAGGAGGCGCCAGCTCCGACTCCACGGTGAGGATGAGATCCAGTTCCTCGCAGAGGAGCTTCCGCCGCAGGGAGGCGGGATCGTAGCGCTCAAGGGCAATGTCCCGGTCCGGGTGCTGCAGGGTATAGGCCTGGATCTGTTCCTGGGCCACCAGATAGACCACCTCCCGGTTCAGGCAGCCGATCCGCAGATCGGGAGCCCCGCCGCGCCGCATCTGCCGGAAGATATCTTCCACGCTCACCCGGAAACGGTGATACTCAAAGTCCAGCCGGGCGTAGAGCTCCTTGCCCTCTTCCGTCAGCTGAACGCCCCGGTTGGTGCGGCGAAAGAGCTGGCCGCCATAATCCTTTTCGATCCGGGAAATGGTCTTGCTCAGGGCGGGCTGGCTGATATACAGCTCCTCGGCAGCCCGGGAGATATTCTGATGCTTCGCCGCGCAGAGGAAGACCTCGATCTGATGCATATTGATGGCTGACATTACTGTATGCCCTTTCTGGTATAACCTGGTTTTTGCCTGATTATAGCATCGATGCAGGTAAAAGTCACGCGCTCTGTTATAGTTTAATTTCATAGCTGGAGCCGTTGACGGGAGGAACGGAATGGTCTATGCTGAGATCAGCGATCAATATAGGGTTAATCCTTAACATATTCTCTCCGCTGGGGGAGGTTTTCCCCGGAATACCGGCTATGCCGGTCAGCGGGCCCATCCGATCTCCGATATTCCTTTATGTTATATCTGTTATAACGCAATGTCATAAGCGACGCTATTTCATTCCGGAGGTAATGCAAATGTACGAAATCGACAAATCTCTCCTGGAAAAGATCGACGCGCTGGAGCTCAGCGAGCGGAACCAGCAGTGGCGCGCCGCCATGAAAGCAGCCCCCTGGCGCGTGTATGTGGACCGGGAGCGTCTCGCCGTCCAGTCCTGGCACGAGACCGAGGGGGAGGATCTGGAGATCCGCACCGCCAAGATGCTGAAGAAGGTCATGGACAATGTGCCCATCAAGATCCATCCCTTTGATGAGATCGTAGGCCGTCCTACCACCGGCGTCATCGGCTGTCAGACCGCCATCAGCGTCTGCGGCGACTACATCCACGATATCTGGAACGACGACGGGGTCATCGGCGTCACGCTGGACGCCTCCGCCATCCTGAACAAGGAGGAGCTGGAGGTCCTGCGGGAGGCCGTCCGCCTCTTTGAGCCCAACTGCATGCCCAAACGCACCTACGACGCCTGGCATGAGCTGGTGGGAGACTGGGCAAAGCAGACGGAAGCCGGCAAGCTGAGAGATCCCGGCCTGCAGAACGGCATCACCGGTCAGAGCACTTCCGCTCTGGATTGGCCAAACATCCTCCCCGCCGGGCTGAAGGAATACATCCGCCGCTGCCAGGAGCATATCGACGCATATATCGCCGAGGGCGGCACGGACGTGAACAAGGTCTACTTCTGGCGGGCGGCCATGATCGTCCTTCAGACCACCATCGACCATTCCCGCCGCTATGCGGCCCTGGCCCGGGAAATGGCCGCCGGGGAAAAGGATCCCGCGGAAAAAGCCCGGCTGGAGAAGATCGCGGAGACCTGCGAATGGGTCCCCGAGAATCCCCCCCGCACCTTCCATGAGGCCCTGCAGTTTATGGAGATGTGCTCCCTGGCCAAGATGTTCGAGAATCCCATGCAGAACAACAGCCACTGGGCCCGCGCCGACCAGTACCTCTACGGCTACTTCAAGAACGACCTGGCCAACGGCGTGCCTCTGGAGCAGATCGCCTCCGACCTGGCGGACATGATCGGCCGCTGGGGCACCCAGACCTTCGTGTCCGACGACATGAACAAGGAGACCCATCAGATCAACTTCGGCATCAACAACGTGATGGTGGGCGGTCTGGGCCAGGATCATACGGACATGTCCAATGAGCTGAGCTACCTGATCCTTCATGTGGTGGCCAAGCTGAAGCTCTCCAGCCCCACCGTGGGCCTGCGCTGGAACGAGCACACCCCCGACTGGATGATGAACAAGGCCATCCGCACCAACCTGGAGACCCGCGGCGGTATCCCGCTGTTCCAGAGCGACGAAGTCATGATCCGCAAGTACATGGACTGGGGCATCCCCTATGAGGAGGCCTGCGAGTGGCGCGGCCTGGGCTGCGTGTATCCCTGCCTTCCCAACCGGGCGGAGCATTACGGCGCTGAGGGCGTGGCCGCCTACAACCTGGCGGGCATCCTCCATGTGACCCTCCATAACGGCCTGGATATCAACGGCAACAAGACCGGTCTGGAAACCGGCGATCCCCGGAGCTTCAAGACCTTCGAGGAGCTTTACGAGGCCTTCTTCCAGCAGGAAAAGGCCCTGGTGCACAAGGCTCTGTGGTTGGGGGCCGTGGCCCGGGACATCTGCTCCGAGTTCATCCGCACTCCCCTGCTCTCCATCCTGGGCATCGAAGCCAGCATGGATCTGGGCCAGGACCTCACCAAGGCCCATCCCGACCATTCCATGTTCGGCGTGTCCGACCGGGCCATCATCGACGTGGCGGACTGCTTCGTAGCCATCCGGAACCTGGTGTACGACAAGAAGATCCTCACCATGGATGAGCTCATGAACGCCCTGGACTCCAACTTCGCCGGCGAACGGGGCGAAGAGATCCGGCAGCTCTGCCTGCGTCAGCCCAAGTACGGCAACGATATCGAGGAAGCGGACGAGATGGTCCGGCGCGTATCCGACCGCTCCGCAGAGATCATCTACGCCTTCGACAACGCCCCCTTCCGGAAGATGATCATCTCCCGGGAAGGCCTGGCCTGGCACTACTTCGGCGGTCTCGGCGCCGGAGCCCTGCCCAACGGACGGCCCGCCCTGGAGCCTCTGAACGACGGTTCCCTCAGCCCCATGCGGGGGGCTGACAAGAACGGTCCCACCGCCGTGCTCCGCAGCGCCATGCACACCGGCTACAGCAGCGTGTGCTGCGCCGCCGTGCTGAACCAGAAGTTCAACTCCTCCCTCCTGGGCTCTCCCGAAAGCATCGACAAGCTGGTGGCCTATACCAACGCCTATATGAAGGCAGGCGGCTCCCACATCCAGTACAACATTCTGGACACGGACCAGCTGAAGGACGCCAAAGCCCATCCGGAGAACTACTCCGACCTGATCGTCCGCATCGGCGGTTTCAGCGCCTACTTCGTCCAGCTCAGCAAGGGCATTCAGGACGACGTGATCTACCGCAGCGAGTTTGAGCTGTAAGCAGCTTCTGCATGGAATGGGAAACCCCATTATTGAAATAGAGAAGAGAAGCGATTTATAAACACATTTGGAGGAAAAATCATGAAAAAGTTTCGGAAGATCCTTGCCCTGGTTCTCGTCGCCCTTCTGGCCGTGAGCCTGCTGGCCGGCTGCAGCAGCGACAACAGCAGCGGCAGCGACAACAAGACCGTCGCCAAGACCAAGCCCGTGATCGACATCAACGGCGGCGCCGCCTGCAAGATGGCCTACATCCCCATGGGCGCCGGCCAGGAAGACTTCCCTGTTATCCTGAAGGGCATGCAGGAAGCCATCGCTCTGTATCCCAACATCACTCTGGACACCTATGACCCCGGCTTCAACCCCAATAACCAGATCAACCTGCTCAACGAGTGCATCACCCAGGGCGTCAATGTGATCTTCATCAACTCCATGGACGCCACCGCTCTGAACTCCACCATCGCAGCCGCCGAGGAAGCGGGCATCGTGGTCATCTCCATCAACAATGGCTGCTCCGGCGTGCACACCGCCCATATCCAGAACACCACCTACGACGCGGGCTATGAAGCCGCCGAGTACCTCTCCACCCTGGTCCCCGCGGGCGCCAAGACCGTCATCCTGGACGTGGCTGCCGAGCTGAAGCCCACCTGCACCATGGGCCAGGGCTTCGAGGATTACGCCACCAAGACCGGCGCTTTTGAGATCATGGAAGACTATGCCCAGAGCATCACCTCCATTGAGGTAGGCTACCAGGCCGCCAGCGAAGTGCTTACCAAGTACAAGGACGTACAGGTCCTCTACTGCGTGAACGACAATACCGCCATCGGCGCCGCCCAGGCCATCGAGGCTGCCGGCCGCCAGGACGACGGCATCATCATCTGGGGTTACTCCGGCACTCCCGCCGCGCTGGACGCCATCGCCCAGGGCAAGATCGCGGGCACCAGCTACTCCGACCCCTTCTATGAAGGCTACGCCGCCATGGTCAGCGCCATGAACTACGTCCAGCTGGGCATCACCGGACATAACCTGGGCAACGAGTTCTTCGCCAATGTGCTGCTCCCCACCAAGAACGTCACCATCGACAACGTTCTGGAGACTATCCGGGGCACCCATTGGGATATGAGCGCCTACAACTATTAAGCAAACCATCATCCCCCGACTTGACACGATTAGGGCGGAGACCCTTAACGGCCTCCGCCCTCTCCCCATTCTTTCCCGGAGCGTCCGGATTTCTACGTCAAGGGAGTGAACGCCTTGAGAATCAGCCAGAAAGTTACGCGAAAGCTGATCACCCTCGCCCTGATCGTCATCCTTTCGGCCATTTTCGCAGCCACGGCCCCCAGCTTCCTCAAACTCCGCAACGTACAGGAGATCCTGCGGGTGGCCGCCTACACCGGCATCATCTGCGTCGGCGTCTCCTTCGTCCTCATCGGGGGCGGCATCGACCTGTCCTCCGGCGGCATCATCTGCTTCACCGGCATCATCGCCTGCCGACTGGCCATGCTGGGACTGCCCTGGCCGGTCATCCTGCTGGCAGCCGTGGTGGTGGGAGCCGCCTGCGGCTTCTTCAACGGCTGGCTCATCACCCACTTTTATCTCAATGATTTCATCACCACCCTGGCAACCGGGTTCGTGTTCTCCGGCTTCGGCCTGCTGGTGATCGCCAAGGAGCCCAACGGCACCGTCATGAGCCAGACCATCACCAACCGGGGCTTTCTGGTTCTGGGCAAGCACGTCGGCGGCTTCTACTATATCGTCATCGCCTGGATCCTGCTGACCCTCGTTGCCTGGTTCATTCAGACCCGCACCCGCTACGGCCTGCATACCTGCGCCACCGGCTCCAACTCAAAGAGCTCCGAGATGAGCGGCGTGAACGTGAAGCGCATGAAGATCAGCACCTTCACCATCTGCGGCGCCTGCTGCGCCATCGGTGCGGTCTTCACGGTGGCCTATCAGCAGACGGCCTACCTGAGCCTGGGCAGCGGCATGGGCTTCGACGCCGTGGCTGCCTGCGTGGTGGGCGGCGTCATGCTGGGAGGCGGCAAGGGCGACGCCGTCGGGGCTTTCCTGGGCGCCGTATTCATGACCCTGGTGACCAACGGCATGCGGAAATACGGCCTGGATACCTCCTGGCAGTATGTGTTTGAAGGTGCCGTTATCCTCATCGCCATTATGAGCGACGCAGGCTTCGCCGTCATCTCTGCCCGGCGTCTCCGGGCCCTTTCCGAGAAGAACACCAACGAAGAGGCCCTGTTGGAGGCCCGGGCGAAAGGAGGCAGCGCGCAATGAGCGAAGAACTGATCCTCCGGACGGAAAACATCTGCAAATCCTTCAACGGCATCCAGGTGCTGAAAAATGTGAATCTGGAGATCCGGAAGGGCGAGATCCACGCCCTCATGGGAGAAAACGGCGCGGGCAAGAGCACCATCATCAAGATCATAACCGGCGTCTACACCAAGGACGACGGGGAGATCTATATCGACGGCCGGCACGTTGTCATCAACAACCGGCACGACGCCGCCGAAGCGGGCGTCTCCGTCATCTACCAGGAGCTGTCTCTGGTGCCGGAGCTGACCGTTACGGAAAACATCTTCCTGGGCCACGAACTCATGAAGCGGGGCCTTCCCGACCGGAAAGAGATGCGCCGCCAGGTACAGGAGCTCATCGACCGCTACGGCTTCCTCCTCCATCCCGACGAGGTGGTAGCCTCCATGGGCATGGCCCAGCGGCAGATGACGGAGATCCTGAAAGCCCTCTCCACGGAAGCCAAGCTCCTCATCATGGACGAGCCCACCACCTCCCTCTCCGCCAGCGAAACGGAGCAGCTCTTCGTCACCATGGAGGGTCTGCGGGAGCGGGGCACCAGCATCCTCTATATCTCCCATCGGCTGGAGGAGATCTATCGGGTCACGGACCGGCTCACCATCATGCGCAACGGCGAAGTGGTGGGCGTGGTGGATTCCAAGACCGTTCAGGCGGACACCGTGACCGCCATGATGATCGGCCATGAACTGGAAAAGACGGCCCAGCGTACCCCCAATGTGAATTATCAGCACTGCATCGAAGTAAAGGACCTGAGCCTGGGGAACCTGCTCCACGATATCCACTTCAAGGCCTACGGCGGCGAGATCCTGGGCATCGGCGGCCTGGTAGGCTCCGGCAGAACGGAGCTGGTGAGCTGCATCTACGGCGCCATGAAGAACTACAAGGGCACCATCACCCTGGATGGGAAGCCCGTGAGCCGCTCCGTGGCCAGAAACATCCGGGCGGGCTTCGGCATGGTGCCGGAGGACCGCCGCACAGAGGGCTTCTTCCCTCAGCTTTCCATCCTGCGGAACATCGCTATCTCCAGCTACGACCGGCTCAGTTCCCTTGGCTTTGTCAAGGCCGGAGCAGAGAACAGCCACGCGGAGAAGGCCATCGCCGATTACGACGTGCGTCCCGCCATGAAGAAGCTCCCCCTGCAGAACCTCTCCGGCGGCAACCAGCAGAAGGTCATCCTGGCCCGCTGGCTCAGCCGGGATGTGGACGTGCTGATCCTGGATGAGCCCACCGTGGGCGTGGACGTAGGCGTCAAGGCGGAGCTCTATGTATACATGCGCCGCCTGGCCGACAAGGGCGCCATCATCATCATGGTCTCCTCCGACCTGGCCGAACTGACGGAGGTCTCCGACCGGGTGCTGGTACTCCACGGCGGCACCTTCTTCCAGGAGTTCCGCGATCATCAGGCGACGCAGCAGGCCGTTCTTCTGGCCTCCTCCGGCGTAGCCGCCAAGGAAGGAGTGGTCCTGTGAAAAACCGGAATCTGTTTGCCAACGTGTGGGCTCAGCGGGCCCTGATCCTGGCGGTGCTGCTCATCATCATGCTTATCGGCAACCGCAGCTTCTTCTCCCTGGGCAACCTGCGCACCATCCTCATGTCCATCGCCATCTACGGAACCATGTGCTGCGGCATGCTCCTGTGCATGCTCACCGGCGGCATCGACCTGGCCATGGGCTCCACCGCTGCCTTTACCAGCGTGGTCTGCCTCTGGTACTATAACGGCCACGGCATGACGGACGGAGCCTTCGTGGTGGGCCTGATCCTGGCCATTGCCTGCGCCGTGGCGGTGGGGATCCTGCACGGCATCTGTGACGCCTATCTGATGCTCCCCTCCTTTGTGGTCACTCTGGCCACCAGCAAGCTGCTCTACGGTCTGGCCTCCGCCCTGCTGAAGGGCTCCTTCATCCATCTGACCAATACGGAGGGCTTCTTCTACAAGATCGCCAATACCAAGCTCTTCGGAGCCATCCCCATGCCTATCGTCATCTTCCTGGCGGCAGCCCTCATCGTGGGACTCATCCTGGCGCTGACGGTCTTCGGACGCCGGGTCTACGCCGTGGGCGCCAATCGGGCCGCGGCGGAGCTGGTGGGCATCAAATCCCGCTCCTTCCGGGTGGGCTGCTACGTGATCTGCTCTCTGTCCGCCTGCCTGGGCGGCATCGTCCTCACCAGCATGAACTATATCACCTCCGCCACCACCGCTCAGGGATACGAAATGATGATCATGCTGGCCCTGGTGGTGGGCGGCGCCGATATCATGGGCGGCTACGGTGATATCGCCGGTGCAGTCTTCGGCGCGCTGCTGGCAGGCATCGTGGAAAACATGATCGTCATGCTGAACATCAACACCAATTATTCCAAAGCGGTACAGGGCGTGATCATCGTTCTGGCGGTGGCCTTCAACGTCTACAACAACCGCAAGTCCGCCGGTCTCATCGCCCCCCGCAGGAAACGGACGGAGGCCGCTCCGAAGAAAGAGGCGTAAAGCATGAGCGCAACCGCACTGATCGCCAACATCCAGGGCTACTCCATCCACGATGGGCCGGGCATCCGCACGGTGGTCTTCCTCAAGGGCTGCCCCCTGCGCTGCCGCTGGTGCGCGAATCCGGAAAACCTGCAGGACAAGGTCCGCACGGGGTTCCTGGCAAACCTCTGCCAGCACTGCGGCCGCTGCGCCAAGGCCTGCCCCCGGGGGGCCATCCTCCCCGATCCGGACAAGCGCATCGACCGCAGCCGCTGCGACGAATGCTGCCAATGCGTGGAAGCCTGCTTCTACGGAGCCCTGGTGCGCTACGGGGAACCCAAAACCGCGGAGGAGACTTTCGACAAGGTCCGGCGGGACAAAATGTTCTACGATACCTCCGGCGGCGGGGTCACCGTTTCCGGCGGCGAGCCCCTGACCCATGCGGATTTCGTAGCGGAGCTCTTTGCTCTCTGCCGGGGAGACGGGATCAACACCTGCGTGGAGACCTGCGGCTGCGTGCCCCGCAGCGCCTTTGAAAAGGTACTGCCCCTGACGGACACCTTCTACTTTGACCTGAAGCTCATGGACAGCGAAAAGCATCGGGAGTATACGGGCCAGGGGAACGAAGAGATCCTGGAAAACGCCCGGTTCCTGGCCGGGAGCGGAGCCAGTCTGCTCTTCCGCCAGCCCCTGATCCCCGGCGTGAACAGTCCGGAGGAGAACGTGCGGGCCACAGCGGAGTTCATCCGCAGTCTGGGCCGTCCGGAACTGCAGCTCCAGCTCATACCCTATCACCGCATGGGCACCTCCAAATACGCCGCCCTGGACATCCCCTATACCCTGGAGGACATGAAGCCCATGACCGGCGAGGAGGTGGAGGCCGTCCGGGCTCTCTACGAATCCTGCGGCGTCACCTGCACCGTATCCAAATAACCGCGTCTCTCAGTGATGATCCGAAAGTCTTTCCCGGCTTTCGGATCTTTTTTGTCCGCCGCGGCAAAATCATACTGTCAGTATTAAAATATACATCTTGTCAGTATTATCAGTCTCTTCCCTTTCCCCGGCCCGTCTGCTACAATGGCCCCGTTGATGACCGAAAAGGAGGTCCGGGCATGGAACTCGACCTTGGCAGCAATATCCGCGCCCTGCGGAAAGAGCGTCGGCTGACCCAGGAGCAGCTGGCGGAAGTGCTGGGGGTCACGGCGGGAGCCGTGTACAAATGGGAGTCCGGCATGAGCGTGCCGGAGCTGAACCTGATCGTGGAGCTGGCGGACTTTTTCGACACCTCCGTAGACGCCCTGCTGGGCTGCCGGATGAAGGACAACCGCCAGGAAGCCGTTACGGAGCGTCTGAACGCCTATTGCCGCAGCCTGGACCCGACGGCCCTGCAGGAAGCGGAAAAAGCCCTGAAAAAGTATCCCCAGTCCTTTAAGATCGTCCTTTCCTGCGCCGGGGTGTACCTGATCTTCGCTGCGGGAGATCATGATCCGGCCAAGGCCCGTCGGGCTCTGGAGCTGCTGGAAAGGAGTCTGGTGCTCCTGCCCCAGAACGACGATCCCTCCATTGGAGAACACGTCCTCTTCGGGAATATGGCTTACGCCCACGCGCTGCAGGGGGACTGGGAAACAGGGATCGAGCTGATGAAGCGGCATAACGTTGGCGGCATCTTCAACGACCAGATCGGGGTGAACATGGCTCTCTACCTGAATCGTCCCGAGGAGGCGGCGCCGTATCTTTCCGAGGCGCTGCTCAACGCCGTCTTTTCTCTGGTGAACACGGTGACCGGGTACGTCTTCGTCTTCTCCGCCAGAAGGGATTATGTCTCCGCCCGGGACATTGTCCAATGGAGCCGGGATCTGCTTCTGGGCCTGAAAAAGACGGACGACCCCGACTTTCTGGACAAGACCTTCGCGCTGTTCCGGGTCCTCATGGCCCACGCTCAGCTGAAATGCGGCGATCCGGAGGAGGCCAGGCGGGAGCTTAAAGAGGCCGCCGCGCTCGTCCGGCGCTTTGACGCGGCCCCGGATTACAGCGTGAGAAACACCCGGTTCGCCTCCGCGGAGGCGGGCGCCAACGCCCACGACGGGCTGGGCGCTACGGCGCGGGAAAGCGCGGAAACACTGATCCGGTATCTGAAAAACGAGGCGCTGACCGCCCTGTGGAAGGAGTGCAGAGAGCATGCCTGAGGAAACCGCAAAAAGCGAAAACGTCTTCAGGAGCCGGAATTTCCGGCTGGTGTTCCTGGGGGCCCTGGTCTCGGAGCTGGGATCCCTGCTGTACAGCTTCGCCGTGAGCTTTTACATCCTGGAGATCAGCGGGAACAACGCCTTCCTCCAGGGGCTGTATCTCGCCCTCTGCGGCGGGATCTGCCTGGTGCTCACCCCCCTGGGGGGCGTGCTGGGGGACCGTTGGAACAAGGCCAGGATCATGTTCGTCTGCGATTACCTGAAGGGCGGGATCATCCTTCTCGCCACCCTGTTCATGGTCCTGTTCCGCAGCTCCGGGCCCCAGATCGTCATTCTCTTCGTCACCGGAATGCTGGGGAACGGCATCAGCGGCATCTTCTCCCCTGCCTCTTCCGCCCTGCTCCCCCATATCGTGGAACCGGACCGGCTCCAGCAGGCCAACTCCTATTTCACCATGAAGAGCTCCTTCCAGGCCATCCTGGGGGTGGTGCTGGCGGGCATCCTCTATGCATCGGTATCCATCTACGTTCTTTTCCTCCTGGTAGGGATATGCTACGTCCTCTCCGGCGTTTCGGAGATGTTCATCCGCTATGAACACGCGGCCCCCGGGGAAACGCTCACCCTGCGCCTGGTTCTGGGGGACATGGGGGACGGGTTACGGTATCTGCGGACCCAGAAGGCCATCATGGCTCTGCTGGCCGCCATCCTCTTCATCAATTTCTTCATTGAGCCCATCACCGGGAACTTTGTCCCCTACTTCGTGAAAACGGACCTTGCCGGAGCGCCGGGATACCTTTTCTCCCGGCTGCTGACGCCGGAGCTCTGGTCCTCCCTATTCAGCGTGCTCATGGGGATCAGCACCCTGGCTGGTGCGGTCCTCCTCAGCGCCCGGCCCCAGGCGGAGAAATGCGGCCGGACGGTATCCTTTCTGCTCTGCGGCATGGCGGCGACCATCGTCGCCCTCACTCTGGGATATTGGCTCCTGGTGGACCGGGGGGGATCCCTGAACGGCTTTCTGCTCCTGTTCTGTGCGGGCTGTCTCCTCTCCGGCTTTCTGGTCACCTGCGTCAACATCCCCATCAGCACCGTCCTCATGCGGGTGGTAGACCGGGATAAGCTGAGCAAGGTCTCCAGCATCGTCAGCATCCTCTCCCAGGGGCTCGTCCCCATCGCCGCCGTGTTGGCAGGGATCGTGATCCAGTACTGGGGCTGCACGCTCCTGCTGGTCGTCTGCTCCGCAGGCTTCGCCGCCGCGGCCCTGTTCCTGCTCTTCAACCGGAACGTCAGGGAAATCTGAATACCCAGGCTTGTGCATGCGGGGCGAGGCTGATAGAATGAAGCACGAATGGAGGGAATAGAATGGACGATATGGAAAAAACGGAACAGCTCCGGCGGATCGAAGGGATGGAGGAGAAGCTGAACCGCTCTCTGGCCGCAGTCCGGTCGCTGGAGATGGCCATGGAGGCGTATGAAAAGGCCCTGGAGGATATCCGGATCCTGGAGGAATACTTGTCCAGTCCGGAATGGCGGGCGGACTTTGAGGCGGACGAGGCGGGCCTGCTCCCGCCGGAGCTCCGGCGGGGCGTACTTTCCGAGGACGGCATCTATCATCTGCTGGAAGAGAACGGCGAGGTCCGGAACACGCTCCTGGAACTGGCGGAAAGCCTGGAGTGTCCCTTCTGATCGCCTTGCCATTCATGGATTGACAACAATCCGGTGCCGATGAAGGAGGATCCCATGAAAGACAGACTGAAATGCAGCGGGGAATTGGTCACGGTAAACGGTCATAAGATCCACGTATACAGAGAAGGCAGCGAAGACGCCCCCGCGATCCTGTTGATGTCCGGCCATTGCACGATTGCGCCGGTCTATGATTTCAAAGTTCTTTATGAAAAACTGCTGCCGAGTTTCCGGGTGATCGTGGTTGAAAAATTCGGCTATGGTTATTCGGATCTTTTTCAATCCTCCTGTGATATCGATACGCTCGTTTCCGTGCAGAGACAGGCATTGGCTGCGCTGGGAGAAACAGGACCCTATATCCTGGCCCCGCATTCCATGTCCGGATTGGAGGCGATCCGATGGAAGCAACTGTTTCCCGACGAGGTTTCTGCCATCGTCGGGATCGACATGGCGACCCCGTTCTCCTTCAGCTGCTGGACAGAAGAGCAGGTCAAAAAAACCGTACGGCTGATGAAAGTCTTGAGAGGGCTCAAACTGGGGAGCCTTCTGACTTCCGTCAGCGGTCTTTCTCTGACAGAAGAAGAAATGAGACAGCATAAGCTGTTGAAAAAAAGAAACGCCTTTAACCCCTGCTGCATCAACGAAGCAAGGGAAGCTTTGAACAATTCCAGAACCGTGAGCGATGCGGGGAGCATTGAATGCCCGACTTTATTGTTTTCCTCCAACGGCGAGGGTCAGGAGAAGGATTGGATCGAGTATCAGAAAGAATTTGCCCGATGTATGGGCGCAAAGCTGATCTTCTACGATTGCGGGCATTATATCCATCACTTTAAAAGCGACGAAATGAGCAGGGAGATCGCTGGATTCATCCGGGAGAGCCGGGCCGGCTCCGCGGGCGGATGAAGTATGGAAAGCCGGAAGCCATCTGACATGCTCCCGCATATCTTTCCGCTGAAAAAGGGACAGCGGGCGGAACGGCAGCCAGGATCCCCCGTACGCATAGCTTGTGTTCGGAAGCCTGGACTGGTATAATACGTAAAATTATAAGCGCAGGGGGTTGGATCAATGGGCGTCTTTTCCAAGTATCACCGTTACCGGGAAGCGGGAGAACAGGCCAACGTGAACAATGTGGAGCGGTTCGGGGAGCCGGTCCGTTCCCTCTTCACCTCCACCAAGGTCTTTACCCTGCACCATAAGATCGATATCACGGACGACCGGGAGCAGGTCGTATACCAGGCCAGTTCGAAATTCTTCTCCCTGCGGGACAAGACGGATATCACGGACGCCGCAGGGAACCAGGTGGCCCATATCGAGCGGAAGATCTTTACCATCCACCAGCGGCATTTCGTCACCATGGCGGACGGGCTGCAGTTCGAGCTTTCCACGGAGCTCCTGCATCTGATCAAGGACGTCACCAATATCGTGGGGCTGGGCTGGCAGCTGCGGGGCAACATCATCGGTCTGAACTTCGAGCTCTATGACCGGGACGGGAGCGTCATTGCGGTGATCGGCCAGAAGCTGTTCTCCATTCACGATAAATACTGCGTGGATATCTACCAGCCCGAGCAGGAGGCTGTGGTGGTGGCGATCCTGGTCACCCTGCAGCACATGATCCGGGACCGGGAAGCCGCCTCGTCCTCCTCCGGCTCCGCCTCCTCCGGGAACTGAGAAAAGGAGCCCCGGAGAGATGAGCGAGCTGAAGTTCAAGTACGTCAGGATCCAGGGCAAGGAGCTGGCCATCAACACCATGTACGCCAAGGGGATCTTCAGCATGTGCTGGCAGCTGATCCAGCAGGACGTGATGGAGCAGGAGGATGCGGACCTCTACCGGGAGATCGACGACTGGTTCGCCGAAAATCTGCCCTGGCCGCCCCAGTGCAAAAACCGGGAGCCGGTGGTCTGTTGGTTCAAGACGGAGAATTCCGCGGAAATGCTCAAGATGATCCGGCCTGCCCTGTGGCTGCTGGAGCGGTACCATCACCCCTACTTTCTGGTATATACCAACGACCCCGGGGAGATCGTCTATGAGGATCAGTATCAGGTGGCGGCAAAAACGGACGGCTTTCTCCAGATCGACCAGCTCCAGCCCTCCTGGTCCCCGGAAGAGCGGGAAAAACAGAATTCACCCTGAGAATGCAGCAGTCCCCCGACCGAACGGTCGGGGGACTTTTTATCAAAATCATGCTATCAGGCCGACAGGGCTTCCCGGGGGAGGACGCCGGTCTCCGTCAGCAGATCCGTCACCGTGCTCACGGGGATGATCTCCAGCTTCTCCTTCACCTCCGGCGCCACGTCCTTCAGGTCAAAGAGGTTGGCCTTGGGGATATACACCCGGGTCACCCCCGCCCGCTGGGCTGCCATGAGCTTCTCCGGCAGACCGCCGATGGGGCACACCGCTCCCCGGAGGGAGACTTCCCCCGTCATGGCGATATGGGGATCCACCACCCGCCCCGTCACCAGAGAGGCCAGGGCCGTGGTGAGGGTCACTCCCGCGCTGGGTCCATCCTTGGGCACCGAGCCCGCAGGCACATGGATGTGCAGATCGTTTTCCCGGAAGAGTTCAGCCTTCTCCGGGAAGGCCGCCTTCACCAGGCTCAGGGCGATGCGGGCGGATTCCTTCATCACGTCCCCCAGCTGTCCGGTGAGGATGACCTCTCCCCGCCCCGGCGTGAAGAGAGTCTCGATATAGAGGATCTCGCCCCCCGCCTGGGTCCAGGCCAGACCGGTCACCACCCCGGCCCGGGGCTCCGGCAGGACCTCGTTATGCTGGATCGGCCGCTCCTCCAGGGTCTCCCGCAAAACATCCGGGGTGACGACAAAGCGCTCCTCCGGGTTCTCCGCCACCTTCACTGCCAGGCTGCGGCACAGGGCGTCGATGTGCTTCCGCAGGCCCCGGACCCCCGCTTCCATGGTATAGTCCGAGATCAGCTGCTCCAATGTCTCCTCCGGCACCGTCAGCTTCCCCTCCGGGATCCCCATGGCCTCCATGGACCGGGGCAGCAGGTGCCTCCGGGCGATCTGCAGCTTTTCCAGAGGGCTGTAGCCGGTGAACTGGATCACCTCCATCCGGTTCAGCAGGGGCTCGGGGATGCCGTCGGTGGAGTTGGCCGTGCAGATGAACAGCACGTCGGACAGGTCATAGGGCACGTTCATGTAGTGGTCGGTGAAGGTGTTGTTCTG
Organism: uncultured Clostridia bacterium; assembly: GCA_947307505.1. The sequence goes on from CAMZJG010000001.1 coordinate 24,271, forward strand.
CTCCGGGTCCAGCACCTCCAGCAGGGCGGAGGCGGGACTTCCGTTATAGGAGGCGGAGAGCTTATCCACCTCGTCCAGCACCATCACGGGGTTGGAGACCCCGCTTTTCTGGATCCCGTCCATGATCCGGCCCGGCATGGCGCCGATATAGGTCCGCCGGTGGCCCCGGATATCCGATTCGTCGTGCACGCCTCCCAGGCTCACCCGGCTGTAGGCCCGGCCCAGGGCCCGGGCGATGCTCTTGCCGATGCTGGTCTTGCCCGTGCCCGGCGCGCCGACGAACAGAAGGATGGAGCCGGACTGCTGCCGCTTCAGGTTCATCACGGCGATCTGCTGGATGATCCGCTCCTTCACCTTTTTCAGGCCGTAGTGATCCTCGTCCAGGATCCGCCGGGCGGCGGTCAGGTCGATGTTCCGGGCCTCCTCCTTCTTCCAGGAAAGGCCGGTCATGAAATCCAGCCAGTCGTAGAGCATGCCGGATTCCACGCTCTCCCGCCCCTCCTGCTTCAGGCGGTTCAGCACCTTTTCCGCCTCCCGGCGGGCGGTCTCGTTCATACCGGATTCCGCGATCTTCCGCTCGAACTTCTGCACATCGGTGATGTTCTCCGGGTGCATCTCGTCCAGCTCCCGCTGCAGATGCTCCATCTGCCGCTTGATGGCGGCCTCCTTGATCCGCTGCTGGTTCTCCTTCTGCTGGGAGCTCACCGCCTCGTTGGTGATGCGGCCCACCTCCAGGAAGGCGTACAGGGCCTTTTCCACCAGCTCCGCCCGCCTGGCCTTGCTGTCCTCCGCCAGGATGGCGTAGCGCTCCTCGTTGGACAGGTTCAGCCAGGGGGACATGACGCAGGCGGCCATGCCCACGCTTCGGATGTTGTCCAGGATCCCCTGCGCCGCCGGAGCCCAGTCGAAGCCCGCGGCGAATTTCCGCATCTCCTGGAGCAGGCTCCGAAGCTTCTCCGCCTCCACCGCCGGATCCAGGTCCTCCGTATCGTTCCGGCGGGCGATGGACAGCTGCACCGTGTGATCCGGGTCGATATACACGCTCTGCAGATCCACCCGGTACTGGGTATCCACCACCGCAAAGCCGTGGCGGTTCACCTCCCTGACGGTCCCGGAGACGCCGATGGGATAGAAGCTGTCCTCCTGCAGCTCCGTCACGGGCACGTTCTCCTTCGCCACGATGAGAATCAGCTTTTCCCCCGGGCTGACGCCCCGCTGCCCCGCGCTGCGGCGGAGCATATCCAGAGGCAGATAGAGAGAAGCCTCCGGGCTGAGGATCATGTTGTAGGTCGGTACGACGATCATGTTCATCCCTCCTTGGGAATAATAAATGAGTGTTCGTTCATCAAACGTGCTGTGAATTCCCCGCCGGAGGCGGGGATGGTTTTTTACGGGATCAGCAGCCGCTGGATCATGCTCACCAGCTCCCGAAGCTGCGGCTCCGGGGAACCGCCGCCGTGGTTCATGGCCAGGAAGCGCACCGGGGCGATGAGTACCGCCGCCAGATTCAGGTCGCTGCATCGGCGGATGAGTCCCCTGGCCTGATACCGATGGAGGAGCTCGAAGATACCGCCGCAGTATTCCTGCTGGGAGACGTAATCTGCCAGGGTGGGACAGTGGGCGCACTGCTCCACGAAGCTGAAGATCTCCTCATGCTCCACGGAATAGGCGTAATATCCCCGGACGATGGATTCGATCAGTTCCGCCGGCCCCATCTCCGGCCGGAGCCTCCGGTCCAGGTACTGATAGGACTGGTGGGAATACTCCCGGAAGGCCGCGGAGAGCAGGTCCTCCTTGCTGGTATAATAGATATAAATGGTGGCCGGGGAGACCCCCGCCTCCCGTGCGATCTTGGAAACGGAGGCGCCGTTGATGCCCTCCCGCAGGATCAGGCGCACCATGGCCTCCTTGATCCGCTGCTGCTTTTCATAGTCTCTGGTTCTCATTGTCCTTCACCTGCGTCTATAATAAACGATCATTCATTTATTGTCAAGTGAGAGTTTTCGGACGCCCTTTTCGGACAGCTGCGGCGCTGGAAGCTTCTTCCTGCAACTTTTTTACAGTTTTTGCGTCTATATAGACAACAGGAGGATCTATCCTGCCTTGTGATCAGCAGAATTTTACGGTATAGTGGTTGAAGAAGTTCAAAGTCGCGTATCGTTTCTCAGGAAAGGAGGTAATCCTATGCCCATGCCGGGTCTTGATCCGAATTTCGTCAAGGAGCAACAGCAGGTCATGAGGATGATCGGGCTGAAGCGGGCAAAGAAGGTCGAAACGGCTTCTCCGAAAAAGCTGCTGCTCATCCTCATTCCGGTTTTTCTGGTCGCTATAGCCATCACCCTGTATACCTCCGGGATATTTGATGAGCCGCATACGGTCAGCTGGAACGGCGCGATCTACCGCCTGCCCAATGAACTCAGCAAAGTGCAGCTGAGCATGAAGCCGGAGGGCTACAAGTTCGCCGGATACCTGGACCCCGAGGAGGAAAACGATTCCGCCAACTGGAGTCCGTTTGCTGAGGTTTATGTCAAAGAGGGGGATGACCGGGTCATCTATCTCTATCTGACCGCGCCAAAGGGCTATTACAAGGCAAAGAAGAAATGAACGCTTTGATATGAGAACAGGAGAACACCATGAGACAAATGACCGTTCTTTTCATCTCAGCTCTGTTTCTGGCCGCCCTGCTTGCGGGCTGCGGGAAACCCGCCGCCCCGGCGGCGACTCCGGAACCCGCCGTCTCCGCGCCTGCAACCACCCCTTCCGCAGATCCCTCGCCTGAGCCCGCCACGCCGGGGCAGCTGAATATCACCCCCACGCCGGGACCGGAGATCACTCCGGGGCGCATCGACACGACTCCCGCCCCCAAGCCTACGCCCACCCCTGCCCCCACGCCGATACCCACCCCGGTGCTGACGCCGGGGGACTTTGTCCCTGTGACGGATACCATGGGGGAGGACTGGCCCTTCCTGCCGGAGGGGGCAAGGCCACTCACAGAGGAGGAAGTGGCTCAGTGGAAGACCTGGTTCGAGGAGGAGTGGATACGCCTCATGTTCCTCAACTCTGCCTACGAGGGGCCGGAGGACGTGGACCTGTACATGCTTCTCCAAAACGGAACCGGCCTCACGGAGAATCGCCTGGCTTCCTTTTACAAACACCCGGAGGAGGGGAGCTGGCTCCTGGAGCACTTGGGGACCTGGTCCTTTATCAACGATACGTTAAAGCTTCCCCGGCAGGATGTGGAAGCCCTGCTGCAAAAGTACCTGGGCCTGGGCCTGGAGGAGATAAACCGGGTGGGGCTGGACCAGCTGTACTATGTGCCCGAGGCGGATGCCTGGTACAAGGGCCAAAGCGACAGCTCCCGGGTGATCATCCGGCTGCTCTACGGATATGTGCTGGAGGATGAGGTCTGCCTCTTCCACCGGGGCGGCGCGTGGTACAAGGACGATGATCCTTATGGGGATACTGTATGGTATAACCTCCAGCAGGGCGTGTTCCGCACGATACTGCGGCTGGAGGAGGATGGAGAGGTCCGTTTCGTCTCCAACCTCCTGGCCCTGACGGATGGGGTGGAAGCCCGGTACGCGCCGCCGGTATCCGCCGAGCCCTGCCCCCTGGACCTGAGCGGGGACTGCGGCTGCGACATGTTCCGGCTGGAACCGGAGGCTGTGGATTACGGCAGCTTCGACGCCGCCCGGGCCTCCCTGGAGGACATTGAGGGCTTTACCAGCCTTCTGGAGGAGGAACACCCGGACTATGGGACGCTGTTCTATGGTGAGGCGGGGGAGGAACCATACCTCTTTTTCATCACCTCGGAGGGGATCCGTTACCGGCTGCACCTGCCCGCGACTTCCCAAGGGACCCTCCCCGCACTTCGGGACTGGAGCGAGGAATCCAAGGGTTGGATCCTGGACCTGACGGATCCCATGCTGGAGGTGGTGTGGCTCCTGGACTGCGATGAGCTCACGGACCTGGGGAACGGAGAACAGCGCCGCTTGGGACAGGCCCGCTGGACCCTGTACCTCCCTACCATGGAAGAATTTGTTCTGTTTACCCCCTTCCCCCGCACACCCCTGGAAGGGCTGGAGCTCCGGTACCGGGATGTGGCCATCGGGGACACGGTGGAACGTATGTACTCCCTTCTGGGAGAACCGGAGGAGTGTACGGAGCATCGGTACACGGACCCGGACCCGCCCCAGGGCCTGGAATACCGGGAATACAATTATAATGGGGCCGTCTTCCGGGAGGCGTACACCGAAGCGGAGGGCTGGACCGGAGTCATCGGACAGATCGAGATCCTGGATACCGGCGATACCCCCGGTCCCCGGGGCATCTGCATCGGGGATGCGCCGGAGGACATTATGGCCCATTTCCCGAAGGAATACGACTATGGGTCGGATACCTACAGCCGCTTCTACGGTCTGCCCCCCTACGACGGGGCGGGAGGCTGCGCCTACCCGGGACCGGATGGGGAGGTGCTCACGGTCATCCTGACCACTGACGAGGTGGAACCCTATCTGCGCATAGAATTCCTGGAAGGGAAAGCGGTACGGCTCTTTATGGGCTACAGCTGGATCTGATGGGTTTTTCGTGTACCCCTGGATACAGACCGCCCTCCGCCGTGTTCGGCGGAGGGCGCATTGCGTGTTCGTGTTCAGGCGGGAAGATCCATGTGATCCACGATGGTGTAGCCGGTTTCCTCCACCCGGGAGAATTCGATCCGCTCCACCCGGGCGGCAAAGGGGGAGAATTCCTTCCGCAGGAGGGCCTCAGCGGCTGCCAGGTCCCCATCCGGGTCATACAGCAGGGTGGTATGGGGCTTCCAGCCCTCGTCCCCGGTCCACCGGTCCAGGGCTCCGCTCCATTTCTCCGCGATCGCATCGTGGAGGGCCAGGAGCGCCCCTTCCTTATCCGGGGAAGCCGCCAGGATGGACGTGGCGGGGAGGCGCTCGATCCGTCCATAACGGACGGAGAAGGCCCGGCATCCGGAGAGCAGCTCCCGGCAGGAGGCGATGAACCGGTCCTCCTCATCCCCCACATAGGTTACCAGGGTGATGTGGCCGTACAGTTCTCCTGTCCTGCGGTCCAGGGCTCCCCCGGTCCGCCGCAGGGCGGCCAGCCGTTCTCTGGCTCCGGGATCGATGCGGGCGATGACGCATAACATGGGCGTTTCCTCCCGGCGGGCGGGGATCCGTTCCCGGATCAGCCGTTTTCGATCTCTTCGATCAGCGCCTGGTAGACGATATGCAGATTATCGTTCTCCCGGCGCAGGTCACGGACCAGCGTGACGGAGATGGACATGAGCAGCTCCAGCCCGATATGGGGATACTGACGGCAGAATTCCTGGAAGGCCGCATAGTCCAGACACAGGGTCCGGCAATCCGTCTTGGCCCGGATGGTGGCGCTGCGGGTGCCCTTGTCGATCAGTGCCATCTCTCCGAAGGAGCAGTGGTAGCTGTCCTGCAGAGAGGCGGTGACGTACGGTTCCCCGAAGGGGGTCGTCTTCAGCACGTCCACGCTGCCCTCCAGCAGCAGGTACATCTCCTCCCCCGTCTCCCCTTCCCGCAGGATCTCCGTCCCCGCGCGGAAGCTCTGCTCCCGCATGACTCCCGCCAAAAGGGTCAGATCCTCGTCGGAGAGCTTGCTCAGCAGGGGGAAGGTCTTCAGATCCCGGATCATATCCTCTTGCGACTTCATGTCAAATCTCCTCCGCCAGGACGATCAGGCCCATATTCCTGCCCAGGACGTAATCGTCGGGCGGGTTGAGCAGCGGATGGTTGAGTTCCGCATCCTTGACCGTCTTCAGTTTCTGGATGACCTCGCCGTAGTTGCTGGACTTCATGGCGTCGGAAAGGATGGAATGCTTGATGGTCTTCTCCGCCCCCATGTTCTCCAGCACCCCCAGGGTCAGGATCCCCTTCTCGTTCTTGCAGTATGCCGCCAGCTCCGCATAGGTCTTATCCCGCCATTCCGGCTCCACGGGGAGGATCTGGATGCTGATGCCGTTGCCATTGTCGAACAGAGCCCGCAGCACGTTGGCCATACCCGTGTAGCTGGTGGCGGTGGAGAGGATATAGCGGCTGTATTCCTCGGTATAGATGACCTCGTCGCAGTTCTGGGCCTCCAGATAATTCCGGTACCGCTCCGTCTGCACCAGGGCGCAGACATGGCACCGGGGATTCAGGGTCTTGATCATCAGGGTGCAGACGAAGATGCGGGAGTCCACCAGCTCCGCGTCCAGGCTCTCATGGGCCTCCCCCAGAACCAGGGCGGTGGAGGCGTTTTTTACATTGGCGTTCTGCAGGGTCTGCTCCTCGGTGAAATCCCCCCGGATGTACTTGATCCCCTTCAGCTCCTTATCCATGAGCAGGCTCTGGATCTTCAGATCGTTCACGTTGTTCACGATCACGATGTCCTCCGCAGTGAGACCGGGGGACTTCCGGAGGATATCCCCGATCAGAGCCCGGATATCGTTCTTCCATCCAAAGATGATGACGTGATTCGAAAGCTGCTGCACTTTTTTGATCCTCCTTGCGGGACTGTTGACGTTGGCATTGATCTTTGAGGAAACGAAGCCGATGATCGTGGACAGGAAGAGCATGCTGAAGAGGATAAAGATCATCAGCAGTCCCCGGCCCTTCCAGGTCTTGGGGACCAGGTCCGTGAACCCCCTGCCGAGAACGATATTGACGTTGTTCCACAGGAGGATATCCAGATAGGTCTTGGACCCGCCCGGACCGATCTCCGCATACCAATAGAGGTAGCAAAGCACCGCGTATACCGCGATGAAGATGAGGACCATGCGCAGGGTCGACCCTTTGGCCCATCTTTTCAGTTTTGAGAGAAATCTCTTCATGATCGTATATCCACCGCTGTTCAGATGTTCCGGGAAGCCGTTCTTTCGTGTCTTTTTTTATTTTACTTTGCCTTCGTCAAAATGTCCAAGGTTTTTTTCTTCCGGAATAACGGACTCCAGCCCCCATTTTCCCCTTGCGCAAAACGGGGATCCGAAGTACAATTCGGATATATACTGTCCAGATCGGGCGTATCCCGCCCGCAAACAGGGAAAGGAAGAAAAAATATGAAAAGGACGATGGCGATCCTGCTGCTGGCCGTGCTGCTTCTGGGTCTTCTGGCGGCCTGCGGCGGCAAGAGCGGCGGGGGCAGCGGCAGCGTCGCAAACGACCC
>CAMZJG010000002.1 GCA_947307505.1 uncultured Clostridia bacterium
CTGGCGGCCATGTTCCCCAACTGCTTCGGGGCGGAGCCCCCGGCGGGGGACTGGGAGGAAAAGGTCCGGCTGGAGCGGGCCCTGGGGCGCACGGAGCTCCTCCGGGCCATGAGCTACGTATCCTCCGGTCCCCAACAGTCCGCCGCCTGGGCGGACGCCCTGGAGGGGCGGCTGGCGCACATCGAAGGGCTTATCCGCACGGACGTGGACGCGGCCTATCAGGGAGACCCCGCGGCGAAGAGCCGGGAGGAGGTCATCCTGGCCTATCCCGCCTTTGTGGCCATCAGCACCTACCGCTTTGCCCATGAGCTGTATCTGCTGGGGGTGCCCATCGTTCCCCGGGCCATGACGGAGCAGGCCCACAGCGCCACGGGCATCGATATCCACCCCGGCGCCTCCATCGGCCCCTATTTCTTCATCGACCACGGCACCGGCGTAGTCATCGGAGAGACCACCACCATCGGGGAGCATGTGAAGCTCTATCAGCATGTCACCCTGGGGGCCAAGAGCTTCGCCGTGGCGGAGGACGGCACCCTGGTGAAGGGGGGCAAGCGCCACCCGGATATCGGCAGCAACGTGGTCATCTACGCCGGGGCCACCATCCTGGGCGGCAACGTACGCATCGGGGACGGGGCCGTCATCGGCGGCAACACCTGGGTCACCTCCTCCGTGGAACCGGGGGAGACCGTCACCCTCTCCGGACAGCGGAGAAAAAAGAAGGAATAGGCCGAACAGACTGCGCCGGTCGGGTCCAAATGGATCAGGCCGGCGTCTTTCTCTCCCTTGGGCTTCCTTCCCGGGGAAAAATGGTATATAATACGATATCTGAATGTAAGGAGGTGCCGGTTTGGCAGGCTTTTCGGAGATCCGGCGGATGACCGCCTGCTTCACCGGCCACCGTGAGATGGGAGAGCCCCCTGGGGTGCTGGAGCGGCGGGTGGATGCGGCGATCAGGGACCTGTACGCCCGGGGCGTGCGGTACTTCTGCGCAGGAGGCGCCCGGGGTTTTGACGCCCTGGCTTCGGAGCGGGTGCTGACCCTGAAGGAGGAGCTGCCGGAGCTGTCCCTGATCCTGGTCCTGCCCTTTCCGGAGCAGTATCGGCAGGAGGGGAACTGGTCCCGGGAGGAGCTGGCCCAGTTCGACGCTCTGCTCCTGCGGGCGGACCGGGTGGTGACCCTGGAGTCGGGGTACAGCCCCGGAGCGTACCAGCGGCGCAACCGATACCTGGTGGACCGCTCCGCCTGCTGCGTCTGCTATCTCCAGCGGATGCGCAGCGGCACCGGGAACACCGTGCGCTATGCCCGGAGCCGGGGGCTGGAGATCATCGACCTGGTCCCCTATGAATTCCGCCTCCCCTGAGGCGGCAATGTGGTCAACTGAAAGCAGGAACTATCAAGTCTCCGTCATTGCGAGACCGCAAAGCGGTCGCGGCAATCCGTTTTTCGTCCCTTTTGCGGCATGAACGGGAGCAGGACGGGAATACGGATCGCCACAGCCAGTGTACGCACTGGCTTCGCGATGACAGGAAAGGGAGGCTTGGCGCTTAAGTGGACGACATTGCCCTGAGGCGGGACCCGGGAAAAGAACACAGAACTCTATGAATATACGGAGGATACGACCATGAGGATCAAAGCGGCGACAGCCGTGGAAAAAGGCAAGCTGGAGTTCCGGGAGCTGGAACTGGGCGAGCCTCAGCTGGGGGAAGTGCTGGTAAAGGTAGTGGCCTGCGGCGTCTGCCATACGGACGCCTCCACCCTGGAGCTGGTGGTCCCCTCTCCCCTGCCCATGGTGCTGGGGCATGAGGGCGTGGGCATCGTGGAGAAGGCAGGACCGGGGGTGCAGACTCTGCAGCCCGGGGATCACGTGATCCTGTCCTTCCCCTCCTGCGGCAACTGCCCCAGCTGCCGCAGCGGCAAGCCCTACGCCTGCGATACCAGCAGCGAACTCTTCTTCAACGGCATTTATCAGAGCGGCGGCACCCGCATCAAGGACGACGAAGGCCGGGACGTTGGCTCCCTCTTCGGCCAGGGCGCTTTTGCGGACCACTGCATCGTATCGGAGCGCAGCGCCGTGAAGGTGGACCCGGAGGTGGACTTGCGGCCTCTGTGCTCCCTGGCCTGCGGCGCCCAGACCGGCGCGGGGGCGGTGCTGAACCTCATGAAGCCCACGCCCGGGGACAGCATTGCGGTCTTCGGCTGCGGCGCTGTGGGCATGAGCGCCATCATGGCTGCCAAGCTGGCGGGCTGCGGGACCATCATCGGCGTGGACGCGGTGCCCTCCCGGCTGGACATGGCCCTGGAATGCGGCGCCACCCATGTGATCAACGGGAAAGAGGTTCCGGATATCGCGGCGGAGATCCTGCGCCTCACCGACGGCAGGGGAACGAACTTCGCCCTGGAATCCTCCGGGGCGGCGGTGCTGGTGCCGCCCATGCTCAACGGCCTGGCCAAGGAGGGCCTGGCGGTGATCGTGAGCTTCGCTGGGGATGTGGAGCTGAACATGTCCATGGTCTTCGTGGGCTCCTGCCGCACCCTGGCGGGCACCGTGGAGGGGGCTGCCGAGCCCCAGACCTTCATCCCCAAGCTGGTGCGGTTCTATAAGGAAGGCCTCTTCCCCGTGGATAAGCTGGCAACCTACTACCCCTTCGACCAGGTCCATCAGGCCTTCGCGGACTCCGCCAGCGGCAAGAGCATCAAGCCGATCCTGCTGTTCGAATAAACCGGAAAATGATTAGGGGAGGAGCCCGATCGGGCTCCTCCCCTTGTGTTTTTCATCTGATCTCAGCTCTGCAGCACGAAGTCGGACTTGGGGTGCTTGCAAAGGGGGCAGACCCAGTCCTCCGGCAGGCTCTCGAAGGGGACGCCCTCCTTGGCTTCGTCGTAGGTGTAGCCGCAGATGGTGCAGACCCAGACCTTCCCGGCGGAAGGGGCGGCGGGCTTCCTGGCAGTCTGCTTGATGTGGGCATGGTAATAGGCATAGGTGGCGCTGGGTACGTCGGAAAGTTTCTTCGCGGCGATCACCTCCGCCGTAAAGAGGGTGTGGGTGCTGAGCTCCGTGACGCTGAGCACCCTGGCGGAGAGATAGGCGTTGGCGTACTTCGTCAGGTAGTACAGGCCGTTGGCGCTCCGGGCAACGTCCTCCCGGTCCGCGAATTTCTCACAGTCCCGTCCGCTGCGGAAGCCGAAATCCTGGAACAGGGAGAAGGGCGCTTCCTCTGACAGGATGGATACGTTGAACACCCGGGACTTCAGGATCAGGTCCCGGGTATAGTTATCCCGGTTCACCGCCACGGTGATCACCCGGGGATTGGAGGTGACCTGGCACACGGTGTTCACGATGCAGGCATTGTCCTTGCCTCCCGCCCAGGTGCTGAGGACGAAGAGGCCGTAGCTGATCTGGTTCAGGGCGGCGTTCTCGATGATGGGTCCCATATCGTTCATCCTTTCTCGATGGATTGTTTTTCTCAGTATACCCAAGGCGACCGCCCCTGTCAACGCGAAGCGGGCCCGCCTCCCTCTTGACTCCGCCGCTCCGGCGGGGTATCATGCAGCATGACCCTTTGGGAAAGCTTCTGGTGAAGAGAAACGGTGTACAGGCCGGAACGGATGACGATGCCGGCCTGTTTTGCCGTACGATGCCAGATCGGAAATTGGATGGAGGATGGAAAATTGCGCAGGAATCTTGTCTTCCGGATCACCTTGGCCTGGATCATTCTGTTGGCGCTGACGGCCTGTCACCCGATCGCAGACAGGCGAACCGCTGCGGAAGCTCCGGAAACAGCGGCCGGATCCGTTCAGGAGGCTGAAAATGCACAAGCTGCAAGTCGGCCTGAAGATCTCATCAAGGCTTTGGTGCAGGCATCAGACGAACAGGACTGGGATACCTACATAGAATGCTGGGTAACGGATGCGCAAGAGGACTTCAAAGGGTTTATTTCCAATCCCGCAAACCGCGAGGAGCATCGCGGGATTTTCAATATTCTGAGCGCAAGCTTATATGAAATAAAAGAGATGGACATTTCAGAAGTTGAGGACTTTATCTCCGTCCATCTATATCAGGAAGAATACGGCGAAGCGCACATTTTTTACTGCGGGATCGATTACTCCGTTTTCGAGGAGACAAAATACTTCTTCAATGGTGTGAATTATTACCTTATCGCCGTGGTTGCGGAGGATGGAAACGATAGAATCGCGGAAATGTCCGATGCCCCCGTTGAGGTGTTCAGGCCAAAAGGCATAGGCTTTAACAGCGATCCGGAGGGGATTGCGCTGGAAAAATTCTACGAGCGCTATCCGGAAATGCGTCCTTAGTGGATTCGCTGTGTTTGTACTTTTCTGCGTATCCCTGGTTTTTTCCCTGAGACTTGAGAAAAAGGAGGTGGGCCTATGCCTGCGGTATTCGTGAACGTGGGGACCGTGCTGGCGGGAAGCCTCATCGGCATCCTGCTCCGCAGCAAGCTGCGGCAGAAGCTCCTGGACGCCCTGATCGTGGGGCTGGCCCTGTGCACCGCCCTCATCGGGATCCAGAGCGCCCTGGGGACCAAGGACGTCCTCTGCATCATCGTCTGCCTCACCCTGGGCACTCTCATCGGAGAACTCATCAATATCGACAAGGGCATCACCGCCGGGGGGGACTGGCTGAAAAAGAGCCTGCTCCGGGGAAAGAGCGAGAGCCGCTTCACCGAAGGCTTCGTCTCCGCCTGCATCCTCTTCTGCGTGGGGAGCATGACCATCATGGGCTCCCTGGAGGCAGGCCTCCACGGGGATTACCGGATCATCCTGGCGAAAAGCGCCCTGGATTTTGTCTCCTCCATGGCCTTCGGAGCCGCTATGGGCATCGGCGTCACCTTCTCCGCCCTCTTCGTCCTGGTGTTCCAGGGGGCGCTGACCCTGCTGGCTTCTCTGGTGGGCCCTTACCTCAGCGCCGAGGTGGTGGCGGAGATGTCCGCCGTGGGCGGCGTCATCCTCATGGGCATGGCGGTGAACATGCTGGGTCTGCGGAAGGAATCCATCAAAGTTGCGAACATGCTTCCGGGCATCTTCCTCCCCCTGGCCTACCTGCCCCTGGCGGAGTGGATCAAGGGGCTGTTCTGAGAGGATCGTACCCGGGGTCCGGGATATGGGGGCGCTGCCTTTGCAGCGCCCTTCTTTTTCGCAAACCGGCATCTCCTTCCGACGGCGATTCCGCGGCATTGACAAAATTGGGACGCAGGGATATAATTGTAAAGAATCTGTATAAGGCTGAGTGCCGCGCCTTACGGGGCGCGGAGAATAGGGAATCCGGTGCGAATCCGGAGCGGTACCGCCACTGTATGCGCGGAGGCCGCGCACAGGGCGTGAGCCCGGCCATTGGGGAGACCCGAGAAGGCGTGCGCGGACCGGGGATGCGCAAGTCAGGAGACCTGCTCAGCTGGGTTTCGTTCGGGCTCTCGTGCATTAGGGCCTTCGGACAGGATTGGACTGCGGATAAACGGCCGCAGCGGTCAGGATGACCGCTGCGGCTTTTCTTGTTTCCGGGAGGGAACGCCCATGAAAACATCGGTTCCCCGGCTCGCCCTGGCGGGCACCAACAGCGGCTGCGGGAAGACCACCGTCACCTGCGCCGTTCTCCAGGCTCTGGCGGACCGGGGGCTCCGGGTCGGAGCCTTCAAATGCGGGCCGGACTATATCGACCCCATGTTCCACAGCCGGATCATCGGCGCCGGGACTTCCAACCTGGACCCCTTCTTTTTCGACGGCGGCACCCTGAATTCCCTCCTGGCGGAAAACGGAGCGGACCGGGACGTGAACGTGATCGAAGGAGTCATGGGCTATTACGACGGCCTGGGCATGGACGCGCCGGAGGCCAGCACCCACAATGTCGCCGCCCTCACCGCCACCCCCGTGGTGCTGGTGCTGGGGGCGAGAGGAGCCTCCCTCTCCCTGCTGGCGGTCCTCCAGGGCTTTCTGGATTTCTGTCCGGAGGCGCCCATCCGGGGCGTGATCCTGAACCAGTGCACCGCCATGACCTATCCCAGCCTCCGGGACGCCATCCTGCGCCGCTTCGGGGACCGGGTGAAGCCCCTGGGCTATCTGCCTCCCATGCCGGACGTGAGTCTGGAAAGCCGCCACCTGGGCCTGGTGACGGCGGCGGAGGTAAAGGACCTGAAGGAAAAGCTGCATCTTTTGTCCCTCCAGGCGGAAAAGAGCCTGGATCTGGACGGGCTCCTGGCCCTGGCCCGCTCCGCGGATCCGGTGGAATCCGCTCCTCCGGCGCTTCCCCGGCTGGAACCGGTGCGCATTGCCGTGGCCCGGGACAACGCCTTCTGCTTCTATTATGCGGACAGTCTGCGGGTGCTGGAGGACCTGGGCGCCCAGCTGGTGTCCTTCTCCCCTTTATCCGATCCGGCTCTGCCGGAGGATATCCAGGGGCTTTACCTGGGGGGAGGCTACCCGGAGCTGTATACGGACCAGCTCAGCCGGAACCGCAGCATGCTGGCCTCGGTGAAGGCCGCCCTGGAAGGGGGTCTTCCCTGCATCGCCGAATGCGGCGGCTTCATGTACCTGACGGAGCAGATCGCCGGCTCCCCCATGGTGGGGTTCCTCCCCGGGGGCAGCCGGGATACGGGGAAGCTGGTGCGCTTCGGCTACATCACCCTGCAGGCGAAGGAGGACAATCTCCTTTGCCGGGCGGGAGAGGAGATCCGGGGCCATGAGTTCCACCACTGGGACTCCGACCATACCGGGGACGGCTTCCGGGCCGTGAAACCCTCCGGCCGAAGCTGGGACGCGGTCTTCTCCGGCCCCCGGCTCTACGCCGGATACCCCCACTTCCACTTCCGCGCAAATCCGGCCTTTGCCGTGAATTTCTATACCTGCTGTCTGGAGGTCAAACATGAGCATGCCTGAAACGATCAAACCCATGGATATTGAAAAACGTAGCTTCGAGATCATCACGGAGCTCCTGGGGGACCGGAAACTGGATCCGGAGAACGAGCTGGTGATCAAGCGGGCCATCCATACCACCGCGGATTTCGACTATGCGGACAATCTGGTCTTTTCCCCCCATGCGGTGAAGCTGGGGATCGAAGCCCTGAAGGGGGGCTGCGATATCGTGACGGATACCCAGATGGCCAAGTCCGGCATCAGCAAGGCCACCCTGGCGAAGCTGGGAGGGGAAGTCCACTGCTTCATGTCCGATCCGGACGTGGCGGCGGAAGCCAAGGCCAGGGGGGTCACCCGGGCCCTGGTGAGCATGGAAAAGGCCGCAAAACTGGGCAAACCCTGCATCTTCGCCATCGGCAACGCCCCCACCGCCCTCATCCGCATCCGGGAGCTGATGGATTCGGGGGAGCTGAAGCCCGCCCTGGTGATCGGCGTTCCCGTGGGCTTCGTGAACGTGGTGGAGAGCAAGGAGCTGATCATCGAGACGGACGTGCCCCATATCGTGGCCCGGGGGCGCAAGGGGGGCAGCAACGTGGCGGCGGCCATCGTAAACGCCCTGCTGTACCAGATCCTGCGGTGATGGACCAGTACGTCGTCAAGGACGGAAAGAAGCTGCGCATGGGCTATACCACCGGCTCCTGCGCCGCCGCCGCGGCCAAGGCTGCGGCCTGGATGCTCCTCACCGGCAAGCCCCTGGAGACCATCCGCCTCCTGACCCCCAAGGGCATCCCCCTGGAGCTGGAGGTGCTGGAGCGGGATATCTCCCCGGATATGGCCCGCTGCGCCATCCGGAAGGACAGCGGGGACGATCCGGACGTGACGGACAAGACCCTGATCTTCGCGGAGGTCCGCCGGACGGTCGAGCCCGGGGTCCTCATCGACGGAGGGCCGGGGGTGGGCCGGGTCACCAAGCGGGGCCTGGATCAGCCCGTGGGGAACGCCGCCATCAACTCCGTTCCCCGGCAGATGATCCGGGAGAATCTGGAGGAGGTCATACGCCTGACGGACTGGACCGGAGGGCTGAGCGTGATCATTTCCGCTCCGGACGGGGAGCGGCTGGCGAAAAAGACCTTCAATCCCCGGCTGGGGATCGTAGGGGGCATCTCCATCCTGGGCACCACCGGGATCGTGGAACCCATGAGCGAGACCGCCCTGGTGGAGACCATCCATGTGGAGCTGCGTCAGCGGCGGGAAACCGGGGCGGACTACGTGCTCATCACTCCCGGGAATTACGGCTCGGATTTCATCAAGGGCAGCCTGGGACTGCGGGACGGGAAGGAGACCCAGGTCTCCAACTTCATCGGAGACGGGATCGACCTCTGTCGGGAACTGGGCTTCCGGGGGTTCGTGCTGGTGGGCCACATCGGCAAGCTGGTGAAGATCGCCGGAAACATGCTGAACACCCATTCCAAGTACGGGGACTGCCGCATGGATATCATGGCGGCCTGCGGCGGGGCCTGCGGTCTGCGAGCCCCGCGCATCAAGGAGATGCTGGACTGCGCCGCCTGCGACGACGCCCTGCGCATCCTGCAGGAAGAGGGCATCTATGAAGAAACGTTAAAGCTGCTCACGGAGCGGATCGCGGGAAATCTGCGGCACCGGGCCGGGGAGGAGCTGGAGTCCGGGGTGCTGGTCTTCTCCAACGTATACGGCATACTGGGGGAGACGGAAAACGCCCGGGATCTGCTGAAAAAGGCAATGGAGGGATAAACGATGGTGCATTTTGTTGGCGCGGGCAGCGGCGCCGTGGATCTGATCACGGTGCGGGGAGCGAAGCTCCTGGGGGAGGCCGACGTGGTGATCTACGCCGGGAGCCTGGTGAACCCGGATCTGCTGAACTACTGCAAGCCCGGCTGTGAGACCCATAACAGCGCGAAACTCACCCTGGAGGAGGTCGTGGACCTCATCAAGGCCGCCGAAGCCGCGGGGAAAACCACCGTACGGCTCCACACCGGGGATTCCAGCATCTACGGCGCGGTGCGGGAGCAGTTCGACGAGCTGGATAAGCTGGGGATCGAATACGACGTCTGCCCCGGGGTCAGCGCCTTCTGCGGCGCGGCAGCGGCTCTCCGGGCGGAATACACCCTGCCGGACGTGAGCCAGACCGTGATCATCACCCGGGCGGCAGGCCGGACCCCCGTGCCGGAGCGGGAGAGCATCCGCTCTCTGGCGGCCCACGGCTCCACCATGGTCCTGTTCCTCTCCACCTCCCTGACGGAGAAGCTCCAGCGGGAGCTGCTGGCGGGAGGGTATAAGCCCGAGACCCCGGCGGCGGTGGTGTACAAGGCCACCTGGCCGGATCAGCGGGTCTTCCGCTGCACCGTGGGGACCCTGCACGAAACCGTCACAAAGAACAACCTGACCAAGACCAGCCTCATCATCGTGGGAGGCTGCCTGGGGGATCAGTACGACCGGAGCCTTCTGTATGACCCGGGCTTCACCACGGAGTTCCGGGAGGCCAGCAAGTGAAGCTGGCCCTGTTCTGCTACAGCCGTCAGGGGCGGGACACCGCCTGCCGGGTGCTGGAGGCCTTCCCGGACTGGGAGGTACGGAAATTCGCCCCGGAGCGGTATGCGGAGGACGGCTTCCAGCCGCTGAAACGCCCGCCCAGACCCTTTTACGGGGAGCTCTTCCCCTGGGCGGACGCCATGGTCTTTGTGGGAGCCTGCGGCATCGCGGTGCGGGAGATCGCCCCCCATGTGCGCAGCAAGGCTACGGATCCCGCTGTGGTCAGCCTGGACGACCGGGGACAGTATGTCATCCCCCTCCTCTCCGGCCATATCGGCGGGGCCAACGCCCTGGCCCGGCGGCTGGCAGCCTTTTTGGGAGCCACGCCGGTGGTGACCACCGCCACGGATATCCACCACCGCTTTTCCGTGGACGATTGGGCCGCCCGGCAGGGGTGGGCCATCTCCAGTCTGGCCGCGGCCAAGGCTTACAGCGCCGCCATTCTGGAGCGGGATCTGCCGCTGGTGAGCGATTTTCCCATCCTGACGGAGCTGCCCAACGGGACCTACATCGGAGATACGGGGGACCTGGGCCTCTCCCTGAGCTGGTATAAAAAGGAGCCCTTCGGGAAGACCCTGCGACTCATCCCCCGGACCCTGCATCTGGGACTGGGCTGCCGCCGGGGCACTTCCAGGGAGGCCATCCGGGAGGCGGTGCGGGCGGTGCTGGACCGGGAGGGGATCGATCCCCGGGCCATCGGCAGGGCCGCGTCCATCGACCTGAAGAAGGACGAAGCCGGGCTGCTGGAATACTGCGAGGAGCTGCGGATCGTCCCGGATTTCTACACGGCGGAGGAGCTCCGGGCCGTGCCCGGGGAGTTCACCGCCTCTCCCCTGGTGGAACGGGTCACGGGGGTGGACAACGTATGCGAGCGGGCCGCTCTCCTGGGGGCGGATACGCTGATCGTAAAAAAACAGGCTGCCGGGGGCGTCACCGTCGCCCTGGCGGCAGAAAATACGGAGGTGCGCTTTGGGTAAGCTGAGCGTTGTGGGCATCGGCCCCGGGGATTACGACAATATGACCGTCCGGGCAGACCGGGCGCTGAAAAACAGCCAGGTGATCGTGGGTTACTCGGTATACGTGGATCTGGTGAAGGATCGGTATCCCGGCAAGGAGTACCGCACCACCGCCATGACCCAGGAGGCGGACCGCTGCCGTCTGGCCCTGGATCTGGCCCGGGAGGGCCGGGACGTGGCCATGGTCTGCTCCGGGGACAGCGGGATCTACGGCATGGCCGCCCTGATCTATGAGCTGCGGGGAGATTCCGAGGATCCGGAGGTGGAGGTCGTTCCCGGCCTCACCGCCGCCTGCAGCGGCGCAGCCCTCCTGGGAGCCCCCCTCACCCACGATTTTGCCGTCATCAGCCTTTCGGACCGGCTGACCCCCTGGGACAAGATCGCCGCCCGCCTGCGGGGAGCTGCCCAGGCGGACCTTTCCATCGTGCTGTACAACCCCGCCAGCCGGGGCAGACCGGACCATCTCCGCCGAGCCTGCGAGATCCTTCTGGAGACCCTTCCGGAGGACCGCCCCTGCGGCATCGCCCGGATGATCGGCCGGGAGGGGGAATCGGGCCGGGTCCTGACCCTGGGAGAGCTGCGGGATGCGGCGGTGGACATGTTCTGCACCGTCTTCATCGGCAACGCCCAGACCCGGGCGATGGGGGGCAGGCTCATCACCCCCAGAGGATACCGGGATGTATAAGGTCTGCGTATTCGCGGGCACCACGGAGGGGCGGGAGCTGATCCGCTTCCTCTGCGCCCAGGGGATCCGGGTCACCGCCTGTGTGGCCACGGAGTACGGGGAGACCCTCCTGGAGGAGGCGGAAACCCTCACGGTCTCCGCCGCCCGCCTGGATCGGGAGGACATGGCCGGACTGTTCCGCCGGGAAGGCTTCGATCTGGCGGTGGACGCCACCCATCCCTACGCCCCCATCGTAACGGAGAACATAGCCCGGGCCTGCGAGGAAACGGGCACGGAATATCTGCGTCTCCTGCGCCCCGCCTCCGGCACGGCGGAGGAGGCGGTATACGTGCCGGACGTCCCCGCGGCGGCGGAATACCTGGCGGGGACCCAGGGGAACATCCTCCTCACCACCGGCAGCAAGGAGCTGGGGCTGTTTTCCGGAATCCCGGAGTTTTCCGCCCGGGTCTACGCCCGGGTGCTGCCCATGGAGTCCTCCCTGGAGGCCTGTGCCTCCGCGGGACTCCCCCCCGCTCACATCATCGCCATGCAGGGCCCTTTTTCCCGGGAACTGAACGTCTCTCTCCTCCGGGCGGTAGGCGCCGCCTGGCTGGTGACCAAGGACGGAGGGGGCGCCGGAGGATTTTCGGATAAGGCGGAAGCCGCCCGGGAAACCGGCGCCCGACTGGTGGTCATCGGCCGCCCGCCCCAGCGGGATGGTCTGGGCCTGGAGGAGACGGTGGATCTTCTCTGCGCCCGCTTCGGTCTGGATCCCCTCCCCTCCGTGAGTCTGGTGGGCATCGGCCCCGGAAGTCCGGGAAGCATGACCGGCGACGTCCGGAGGGCCATATCCGGGGCGGACTGCCTCATCGGCGCCGCCAGGATGCTGGAGGCCGCCGGGGAACCGGGAAAGGAAACATATGCCGCCATTGCCCCCAAAGCCATTGCGGATTATATCTTCTCCCACCGGGAGCTGCGCCGCTTCGCGGTGCTCATGTCCGGCGACGTGGGCTTTTTCAGCGGAGCGAAGAAGCTCCTGCCCCTGCTGGAGGGGCGCTGCCGTCTGGAGGTCCTGCCGGGGCTCAGCTCCCTGGTGACCCTCTGCGCCCGGCTGGGTACGGATTATACGGACGTAGTCCCTATGAGCCTCCACGGACGGGAGGGGGACCTGCCCTCCGCCCTCCGGGACCATCCCCGGATCTTCGCCCTGGTGGGGGGAGAAAACGGCATGGCGGACCTGTGCCGCTCCCTGACCGCGGCAGGTCTGGGAAACGCCCGGGTGAGCGTGGGGGAACGCCTCAGCTACCCGGAGGAGAAGATCACTCTGGGCACGGCGGAGGAGCTGCAGAGCGGCCGCTTCGATTCCTTGAGCGCAGCCCTGGTGGAGGCGGACCTGCCTGCCCGGATCGTCAGTCCCGGCCTGCCGGACGGCGAATTCCTCCGGGGCGGCGGGGAGGACGGGGTAGTGCCCATGACCAAGAGCGAGGTCCGGGCCGTATCCCTTTCCAAGCTGCGGCTGACGGAGGACGCCCTGTGCTGGGACGTGGGCGCAGGCACCGGCTCCGTGGCGGTGGAAATGGCCCTTCTGGCCCGGAAGGGCAGGGTCTGGGCCATTGAAAAGCGATCCGACGCCATCGATCTGCTGCGGCAGAACAAGGAGAAATTCCGGCTGGGGAACCTGGAGATCGTGGAGGGCACGGCCCCGGCCGCCTGCCGGGAGCTTCCCGCTCCCACCCATGTGTTCATCGGCGGCAGCTCCGGCGGCATCCGGGAGATCCTCGCCCTGGCCCGGGAGAAGAATCCCCGGGTGCGGGTGGTGGCCACCGCCATCGCCCTGGAATCCGTGGGGGAACTCACCGCCTGTATGAAGGATCAGACCCTTTCGGAGGCGGAGACCGTCTGCCTCCAGGTCAGCCGGGGGAAGAAAGCCGGACCCTACCACCTGATGCTGGGGCAGAACCCGGTGTACATCTTCACCCTGCAGGGAGGAGAAACGGCTTGAAATTCACGGTTCTGGCCCTGATCCTGGGCTTCATCATCGACCTGATCGTGGGGGATCCCCACTCCATCCCCCATCCGGTGGTTTTCATCGGCAAGCTCATCTCCCTGCTGGAAAAGGAGCTGCGGAAGCGGTTTCCCGCCACCGTATCCGGCGAGCGGGCCGCGGGAGCGGTCCTGTGGATCCTGGTGATCCTGGCGTCCTTCCTGGTCCCCTGGCTGGTGCTCCGGCTCTTCGGCTGGATCAGCCCCTGGCTCCGGCTCATCGCCGAATCCCTCATGTGCTGGCAGATCCTGGCCACCAAGTCCCTGCGGGTGGAGAGCATGAAGGTCTACACCGCCCTGGAGACCGGCACCCTGGACGACGCACGGAAAGCGGTGAGCATGATCGTGGGCCGGGATACGGAGACCCTGGACGACGCGGGCGTCACCCGGGCGGCGGTGGAGACCGTGGCGGAGAACTGCTCCGACGGGGTGGTGGCTCCCCTGCTCTTCCTGGCCCTGGGCGGCGCGCCTCTGGGCTTCCTGTACAAGGCGGTAAACACCATGGACTCCATGCTGGGGTACACGGAGCCGCCCTATACCAACATCGGCCGGTATCCCGCGAAGCTGGACGACATGTTCAACTACATCCCCGCCCGGATCTCCGCCCTGCTCATGCTCCCGGCGGGCGTCCTGCTGGGGCTGGATGGGAAGAACGGCTGGCGGATCTTCCGCCGGGACCGGTATAAGCACGCCAGTCCCAACTCTGCCCAGACGGAATCCATGTGCGCGGGGCTTCTCGGCCTGCGCCTGGCGGGAGACGCGGTCTACCACGGCGTGCTGCACAAGAAGGAATACATCGGCGATCCCCAGCGGGAGATCGTACACGGGGATATCCCCCTGGCCTGCCGCCTCATGACCCTGACGGCGGTGCTGGCCCTGATCCTGAGCTGTGTGATCCGATTCCTGATCACCTGAGGTAAAGTATGCTTTATCGGAAGAAGAATCCCCACGGAGGCGCCGCCTACGAGGCGGGGGTCCTCCTGGATCTCAGCGCGAACACCAATCCCCTGGGCACTCCCCCCGCCGTGCTGGATGCGGTCCGGAGCGCCCTGGACCGGGTGCGGGATTACCCGGACCCCTACTGCCGGGAGCTGGTCGCCGCCATCGCCGCCCACGAGGAAGTTTCCCCCGACCGGGTCCTCTGCGGCAACGGGGCGGCGGAGCTGATCTACGCCTATGCCGAAGCCGCCCGCCCGAAAACGGCGGTGGAGACCGCCCCCACCTTTTCGGAGTATTCCGAAGGGCTGGCGCGTCAGGGCTGCCGAATGGACCGGTATCCTCTGCGGGAGGAAAACGGCTTCCTCCCCGACGAGGGCATCCTGACCTTTCTGGAGGAAAAGAGACCGGAGGCGGTATTCCTCTGCACCCCCAACAATCCCACGGGGCGGCTCTTTCCCCCCGCCCTCATGGACCGGGTGATCGCCCTGTGCCGGGAGCTGGGATCCCGTCTCTTTGTGGACGAATGCTTCCTGGACCTGTCCGAAGGGGGGACGAGCCTGCGTTCCCGGCTGGAGGAATGGCCCGGGCTTTTCCTGCTGAAGGCTTTTACCAAGAGCTACGGCATGGCGGGCCTGCGCCTGGGATACTGCCTCACGGCGGACGGGGATCTGCTGGAGCGCATGAGCGCCTGCAGCCAGCCCTGGAACGTATCCGTGCCCGCCCAGGCGGCGGGGATCGCCGCCCTGGGACAGAAGGAGTTTCTGGATCGGGCCAGGGCCGTCATCCGGGAGGAAAAACCCCGGCTGAAGGCGGGGCTGGAAGAACTGGGATGCCGGGTCTGTCCCTCGGACGCCAACTATCTGCTCTTCCGGGGACCGGAGGAGCTGGGGGAAAAACTGCTGCGGCGGGGGATCGCCCTGCGCAGCTGCGCGAATTACCACGGTCTCGGCCCCGGCTGGTACCGCACGGCGGTGCGCACCCGGGAGGAGAACGAACGTCTTTTGGCCGCCATGAAGTCGGCCGGAGAGGAGTAAGCATGGCAAAGAGCATCATGATCCAGGGAACCATGTCCAACGCGGGCAAGAGCCTGCTGGCGGCGGGCCTCTGCCGCATTTTCCGGCAGGATGGGCTGCGGGTGGCCCCCTTCAAGAGCCAGAACATGGCCCTGAACTCCTTCATCACCAAGGCCGGCGGCGAAATGGGCCGGGCCCAGGTGGTCCAGGCGGAGGCGGCGGGGATCGACCCGGACGTGCGCATGAACCCCATCCTCCTGAAGCCCACCACGGACGTGGGGAGCCAGGTGATCGTCAACGGCGTGGCCCAGGGGAACATGCGGGCCATGGAGTATTACCGCCGGAAGCCGGAGTTCATCCCCGCCATCATGGAGGCCTACAACAGCCTGGCCGCGGACTTCGACGTGATCGTGATCGAAGGGGCGGGCAGCCCGGCGGAGATCAACCTGAAGAAGGACGATATCGTGAACATGGGCATGGCGAAGCTGGCGGACGCCCCGGTGTTCCTGGTGGGGGACATCGACCGGGGCGGGGTCTTCGCCCAGCTCTACGGCACCGTGGCCCTGCTGGAGCCGGAGGAACGGGCCCGGATCAAGGGCACCATCGTGAACAAGTTCCGGGGAGACCGGGCTATTCTGGAGCCGGGGATCAAGATCCTGGAGGACCTGTGCGGCGTGCCCGTGGCGGGGGTCATTCCCTACGTCCACCTGGATATCGACGATGAGGACAGCCTCTCCGAGCGCTTCGAGCGGAAGGAGGGGCGGCGGCTCCTGGACGTGGCGGTGATCCGCCTGCCCCGCATCTCCAACTTCACGGATTTCAGCCCCTTCGAGCGGTATGAGAACGTCTCTCTCCGGTATGTGGAAAAGGTGGCGGATCTGGAAAACCCGGATATGATCCTTCTCCCGGGCACCAAGAGCACCATCGCGGACCTGAAATGGCTGCGGCAGTGCGGTCTGGAGGCGGCGGTGCAGAAGGCGGCGGACGCCGGGACCCTGGTCTTCGGGGTCTGCGGCGGGTATCAGATGCTGGGCCGCAGCGTATCCGACCCGGAGCAGGTGGAAGCCGCCGGGGACACGGAGATCCGGGGCATGGGCCTCCTTCCCCTGGACACCATTTTCCGGGGCCAGAAGGTGCAGACCCAGACGGAAGGGGTCTTCTCCGGCGTGGAAGGCATGCTCCGGGAGCTGAACGGCATGGCCTACCAGGGCTATGAGATCCACATGGGCCGCAGCGACGAGGCCCTGCCTCCCCTGGTGGGGAACGGCAACGTATACGGCAGCTATGTCCACGGGGTCTTCGACGCCCCGGGGATCTGCGATACGATCCTCAAAGCCCTGTGCGTCAGGAAGGGCATCGATTTTTCCGCCCTGGGCACCTTCGACATGACGGAGTACAAGGAGCGGCAGTATGATCTGCTGGCGGATACGGTGCGGAGCAATCTGGACATGGATCTGGTATACAGGGTCCTGAACCGGGAGGTCTGACCATGGGTCTCATCCATCTCTACTGCGGAGACGGCAAGGGCAAGACCACCGCATCCATCGGTCTGGCAGTGCGCTGCGCCGGAGCCGGGGGCCGGGTGATCTTCACCCAGTTCTTCAAGGACGGATCCTCCTCCGAGCTGCGGATCCTGGAGTCCCTGCCGGGGGTCCGGGTGCTGATCTGTCCCAGGAAATACGGCTTTTTCAAACGCATGAGCGAGGAGCAGAAGGCCGCCGCCCGGGAGGATTTCACCGCCCTGCTGCGCGACGCCCTTTCCGCCGCCCGGGAGGGAGCGGAGCTGCTGGTGCTGGACGAGGCGGTGTCCGCCTGCAATCATGGGGTCATCCCGGAGGCGGAGCTGCTGGATTTCCTGCGGCATAATAAGCCGGAGGGGCTGGAGGTGGCCGTCACCGGCCGGAACCCCTCGGAAGCCCTGATGGCCGAAGCGGATTACATCACGGAGATGGTCAAGCGCCGCCACCCCTTCGACCGGGGCATCGCCGCCCGGAGAGGCGTGGAGTTTTAAACCGGAGATCAACCGGGAGGAGAAAGAGACATGCGCTTTCAGGAGTTACTGGATCGGGAGATGGAACGGCTGGGCAGGACCAACGCGGAACTGGCCGCCGCCTCCGGCCTGGGCAAAAGCACCCTGAGCCGATACCGCCGGGGGGAACGGGAACCCCGCTGGGGCAGTCCCCAGCTCTGGCAGCTGGCCAAAGGACTCACCGCCCTGGGGGGCGGGGACGACGCGGAACTGGACGCGCTGCACACCGCCCTGGGGGAATGCCTCAGCACCGGTCTGCGCCTGGACCATGCCACCTATATCACCCGCCTGAGTTCCCTCTGCCGCTGTCTGAATATCCGCAGCAGCGCCCTGGCCCGGGCGCTGGCCTACGACCCCTCCTATATCTCCCGCATCCTGGCGGGCACCCGGAGACCCGGAGACGCGGCGGGCTTCACCGCCCAGGTGGCGGCCTATGCCGCCCGGCTCGCCTTCTCCCCGGACCGGCGCAAGGAGCTCCAGGCCCTGCTGAACTGCTCCCCCGCGGTCCTGGAGACCCGGGAAAAGGCCATGTCCGCCATCCGCCGCTGGCTGAGCGAATACTGACGATCCCGAGAGCGAACTCCAGGAGGAACCGCCTGCGATCAGCCTGCCCCGGCAAAAGCCGGGGCAATTTCCTTCATGTTCCTCTTGCAATTTTCCGGCGAACGTGTTATTCTCTCCAAAGATAATTCCATATGGTCGTTTCCGATCCAGCCGGCCTAAAGACGCGAGCCCATGGCCCCCTGGACAGCCGCGCCGGGCTCCCGGCGCGCAAGAGTGGGAAGGGAAACGTTCCCGCTTTCCGTGTTTGAGAAGGAAACCCTCCGCCGCATCCCGGCGCCTCTGCGCCTGCGGGATACCTGAGCCTGCGTATTCGCGGGGGCGGTCTGTTTTCTTGGAAGAGGACGGACCGCCCCCGTTTCTGTTCTCCCCGTCGCTCCGGAGAGGCGACGCTCCGGCTCCTCTCCGGCCAATCAGATTGTGTCATCTCATTCACACAAGTTTTATCCTTCTCTTCTCCGTCGGAAAAAGCTCCGGTATTCCGCACCGGAGCTTTTTCCTTTTCTCCCCTGCCGACTTGACAGATCGTAAACCGCGATCCTATAATCGGTTTACGATTTGAACGGGGAGGGATACCATGGCAGCTATGGACGAGGTCCTGCGGATCCTGGAAGCCCGGCGGGGCGAAGCGGTATCCGGGGAACAGATGGCCGCGGACCTGGGACTCAGCCGGGCGGCGGTGTGGAAAGCGGTCTCCGGGCTGAAGGACCGGGGCTTCCGGATCGCCGCCGGACCCAACCGGGGTTATACCCTGGCGTCCGACGGGGGGAGCCTCCATCCGGAAACCATCCGTCGGCATCTCCGGGCAGCCGGAGAGTTTCAGCTCCGGGTATACGACCGGGTGGAGGGCAGCACCAACGACCTGGTCCGGGAAGCTGCGGTCCGGGGGGAGGCGGAAGGCCTCGCGGTGATCGCGGATACCCAGACCGCCGGTCGGGGACGGCAGGGCCGCACCTTCGTCTCCCCTCCGGGCACCGGGGCCTATCTCAGCCTGCTCCTGCGGCCGAAGCTCCCGGCGGCGGAGGCCGTGGCCATCACGGGGATCGCCGCGGTGGCGGTGGTCCGGGCCCTGGGGGATCTCGGCGTCGGCGGCGCCGGGATCAAATGGGTAAACGATATCTATCTCCGGGGCCGGAAGGTCTGCGGCATCCTCACGGAGGCGACCCTGGATATGGAGAGCGGCGGCCTGGACTATGCCGTGCTGGGGATCGGGGTGAATCTGTTTTCACCCCCCGGAGGGTTTCCCCCGGAGCTGACGGAGATCGCCGGGGCGGTATTTCCCGGGAAGCCGGAGGACGACGAGCGCAGCCGCCTCATCGCTGCCATCCTGGACCGGTTCCTTCCCCTGTACCGGGCCCTGCCGGACAAGGGCTGGCTGGAGGAATACCGCTCCCGCAGCATCCTCACGGGGCGGGAGGTCCGCTTCCTCCGGGAGGGGCGGGAGCAGCGGGGCCTGGCGTTGGGGGTGGACGATTCCGCCCGGCTGCTGCTCCGGCTTTCCGACGGGGAGGAGACCGCCCTCTCCTCCGGGGAAGTCCAGCTGGTCCGCCCCCTGAAGGACAAAGGATGAAAAGCCGGTTTTCCGCGGCGGACCTGGCCCGCACGGGGCTCTTTGCCGCCCTGATCATCGTCTGTACGTTTCTCACCGTTCCCCTGCCCACTGGGGTGCCCCTCACCCTCCAGACCTTTGCCGTCGCCCTGGGGGGCTTCCTCCTGGGGCCGGTGTACGGGACCCTGGCGGTGGGGGTATACCTGCTGCTGGGGGCGGCGGGGCTGCCGGTGTTTTCCGGCTTCACCGGGGGGATCGGCCGTTTTATCGGCCCCACGGGGGGCTTCCTCTGGGGTTTTCTCCTCCTGGCTGCGGGCTGCGGCCTGGTCCGGGGCCGGTCCCTTCCCCTCCGCTTCCTGCCGGGGCTGGCGGGCCTGCTGCTCTGCCACCTGCTCGGAGTATGGTGGTACGCCCGCACCGCCGGGCCGGCTTTTCCCGCCGCCGCTTTGTCGGTGAGCATCCCCTTTCTGCCCAAGGACGTATCGTCCCTGGTCTTCGCCCTGGCCTTCGCCCGGCTGCTGGAAAAGCGGGGCGTCCTGCGGTGAGCCGCAGCGGAACAAAAACGGAAAGATCCCCCGCAGGCGGCTTTCTGCTCCTGCGGGGGATCCTGCATCTCCGGGCGTCAGCGGGTCATTTCCCGATGTCCATGGCCACGTTGAAGCCCAGGCGGTTGGCTTCGTATACGTTCTTGGCCGCCAGACAGTCCCCGATGGGATAGAACACCGGGGCGGCGAGGCCGAAGGCGGCAGCCTCCTCCTGCAGAGGCGCGCGGCCCAGGGCGTTCACGATGCTGTCCGCCTCCAGGGCGATCTCCCCCTCAGGGGTCTCGCACAGCACCCTGTTTCCGTCGATTGCCTTCACCCGGGTCTGGGTGCGAGCCTCGATCCCCCGCTTCCGCAGCTGCTCCAGGACCGCGCTGCGGTGGCAGGAGTTGTTGACGAAGTTCAGGGTCTTCTCCGCCTCGATCACCACGGCTTCCCGGCCCAGACTCTGGAGGTAGATGGCCAGCTCCGTGCCCGCCATGCCGCCGCCCAGGATCAGGACCTTCTTCCCCAGGGCTTCGGGGGCCGAATAGGCCTTCGTCACCTCCACGGTCCGCTCCAGGCCGGGGATATCCGGCATGGCGGCCTTGGAGCCGATGGCGGCGATGACCACGTCCGCCCCCAGGGCTTCGGCCTCCGCCGGGGTGAGGGCGCGGTTCAGGTGGACCTCCACGCCCGCGTCGTACAGCCGCCGGGCCTGCCGGGCCAGGTATTCCGCCAGGTGTTTCTTGAAGGGGACCTTCTCCTCGCACAGGAGGACGCCCCCCAGCCGGTCCGACTTCTCATAAAGACTGACCCGGTGGCCCCGCTTCGCAGCGGTGATGGCCGCCTGCATCCCGGCGACGCCGCCCCCCAGGACAAGGACCTGTTTCTTCTCCGCGGGCAGCGGGGCGGTGGAGAACTCCTCCTCCCGGCCGATGGTGGGATTCAGGGTGCAGCAGAACTGGCCGGAGGACATGACTTCGCTGAAGCAGTGGTAGCAGCGGATGCAGCGGTCCACGTCGTCAGCCCGGCCGGTGCGGGCCTTGTTGGGCAGATCCGGGTCCGCGATGAGGCCGCGGGCCATCTCCACGATATCCGCCTGGCCGGAGGCGACGATCTCCTCCAGATAGGCCGGATCCGAGAGGGCGCCCACGGTGGCCACCTTCGAC
>CAMZJG010000003.1 GCA_947307505.1 uncultured Clostridia bacterium
AAGTAGAAGATCGTATTGTAGGAATAGGGATTGTACCGGATCTGCTCCCGGAACGCCCACAGCAGCGCCAGGATCATGCCCAGGGCATATACGGCCATCACGATGCAGATCGCCGGTGTGCCGCGCAGCTTGCCGCTCCATTGGAATATGCCGACCAGGACTGCCGCAGCGGCGGTCAACGCCTGCATAGCGCGCAGTTTCGGCTTTGTATCTCTGGTATCAAATTGGATCATCACAAGTCCTCCGGGAACAGATTCCTTGGGCGCCCGGACGTGTCATCCTCCGGTCAGCCGCTCTCTCAGAAGCTCGATCTGCTCCGCGCTCATTCCCCCGTCCAGGAGATAGCGCTCCGCGCATCCGGTGAGGTCCGCAGTCCGGACGTCCGCATCCTCGTTCCCGGCGAGGCACTGGATCATCGGGACCAGCACGTTTTCCACAATCACGTCATACCGCTCTTTTTCCTTTTCCTCGGTGATGTCGTAGTAATTATCGTAGGTGATCATGTAATCACTGACGATCTCCTCATAACTTGCGCCGCAGAGGGCTTCCAGCAGCATGCAGACGAAGCCCGTCCTGTCCTTTCCCTCCGTGCAGTGGACCAGATACGGTCCTTCCTTCTCAGCCATGACGGCGAGGCCGTTTGCCACCTTGGTCTTGAATTCCTGCGAACCGAAGTTCATATTCAGGGCGATCGGCTCGACCATCCCATCCTGATACAGGGAGAGGAAATACGGAGACGAAAATCCGGGGTTTTCCAGATAACCCTGTATCTTCTGTTCGTTATCGGCAAGATTCAGGATGAAAGCCACGCCTGCCTCGGAAATCAGCGCGTCCACATAGGCGGCGCGGGCATGCTGATCATCGCAGGGCGATGCGGAGCGATACAGGGCGTTATGGCAGAGGCTGCCCGCCTGGACGCTTCTGAAATTGGCGAACACCGCGTCGCTGGCATAGTCCTCCCGCTTATCGGTATAGTGGATGTCCCTCGCGTCCTGGATCGCCGCGTATTTTCCCTTTTCCCGCAGAGTGACCGATGCGGTGTCGCCTTCCTGCAGGTCTGCCGCGGCAAAGAGGTCGTCGCCGTTGTTGATGACCGCTTTCATGTAGGGATAGCCCGGATAGGCGATCAGAAGGGGCTGCCCGGTGACCGTATAGTAGCCGTTGTAATACGGAAGATCCTCCAGCACATAACCGTTGGAGAACGTGACGGTGACGCTGTCCCCATAGGTGAAGCCCAGGGCGTTGAAGTCCTCAATGGTGCAGCAGATGTATACACCGCCGAACTCTTCTTCGTGCAGGATCCGGGCGTCGGTGAGCGCAGGGGCTTCTTCAGGTGCCGGAGCCACCGCTTC
The DNA here is from genome assembly GCA_947307505.1 of uncultured Clostridia bacterium. The sequence goes on from CAMZJG010000003.1 coordinate 1,353, forward strand.
CTGCCAGAGCTGCAGGACCTGCGTGAGCTGGCCTTTTGTGACCGGCGCCTTTGGCTCCAGTCCCCTGTCTGTACCGACGATGATCCCGTTCATCACGCACCAGTGCATGGCCTCGTCCGCCCAGTCGGAGATCTGGTCCGCATCCGGGTAATCCAGCAGGAAATACCACATGCCCCGGAAGCCCTGCCCCAGCGCCTGGGCGCTGCGGTAAAGCACGGCGGCCATCTGCTCCCGGGTCACGGGATCGTCAGGGCCGAAGCGGCCGTCTCCGTATCCGTTAACGATCCCGCTGTCGACCGCCCATCGGACGGCATCGGAATACCCTGCGCTCTCCTGAACATCGTCAAAGGGCAGGATTCCGTTCACCACCGGTTCGCCCGCCGCCCGCCAGAGGCTCTCAAGGAACCGGGCACGGGTCAGCGACCTTTCCCAGGCAGCGGCGCGGGCCGCCACGTTGTCCTTCAGATTCGTGAAGAAGAACATATAGTCGTAAATATGATATGCGCCTTCGGGGAAGATGTCGATCACCGCGGGGTAGTCCGCCGGACTGACGCCCGTCACCACCAGTTCGCCCCGGGCTCCGATATACGCGCCGCAGAGGCCGGGGATGGGCTCCGCGCCTGTGGACATCACCGCGCCGGAGCAGAGAGATGCGTCTGCTGCCGTGCCGTCGGTCTTCCAGTTCAATGGGTTGATGGACAGGGCCACCGTTCCTGCGGGGATCACCAGGGTATCCGTCAGGCTGCCGTCCTCACAGTCGAAGGAGACAACCACGCCGGTATCCGTCTCCCCCCTGGCGGGGGCGATCTGAGGATAGGCCTCCGCCATTTCCTCCGTCACGGACCAGCCGATGGCGTAGACCGCGATGAGGTTTTCCCGCAGGGCCCGGGCTTCGGCGCTGTCGCCGCCATAATACTCCTTCAGCAGCTCCAGACACATCTGGGAGCCCTGGGAGAACCCGGCCAGGATGAGGCCGCGTCCGTCGTTCTCGTTGTCCAGATACCAGCGGAAGGCTGCGGAGACATCCTCATAGGCAACCTCCAGCGCCTCTTCCCGTTCCACCTCCGGGAGCTTATAGGCGTTCATGGACATCTGCCGGTAATAGGGGGAGAACAACCGCCCGGTCTCCTCATAGATGCCCTTCTCCATATCCAGAGCGCTCACGAACTTTCCCTTCAGCTTATCGTTCAAGTCAAAGGAATTCGTTTCGCTCCGGGTATCCACTGTGGGGCAGATAAGGAACACGTCCATGTCCTTATCCTCACCCAGGGCAAAATAGGCCCAGTTTCCGATATCCCCGTAATCCAGCGTCTCCCCGGCATTTTCAGCCGCGGATACCGGCAGCGCGATCGTCAAGGAAAGGACCATCACGATCGCCAAAAGCAGACTCACATACCGTTTCATATGGATTCTCATTCCTCGCCTCTATCAAGATTTATCGTTATTGATTCCTTCCGTCACCGAGACCTAATCTATGGCTGAGAAGGTCTGCAGCATATAGTTGAAGCGCCTTCCAAAGCCTTCGGCGGCCTCGGCGGCGAAGTGCGCCGTGGCAACGAAGCAGCCGTCGGACGACGGGATGATAAACACCGACTGGAGCTGATCCGCCATCGTTTTGGTGCCCTTCAGCACGGATGCCTCGATGTAGAGGCATTCGCCTGCGCATTCGAGCTCGCGCGTCTCCTCCAGCAGGTCATAGGTCTGGGAAAGGTTCTCTCTGACAGCCGCGGCAACGGTATCGGCGTCCTCCGCGCTGTACGTCACCTCGAGATAGTTCTCGGGGTTTTCGAGGTCATCCCAGGCTGAAACGATCCGTTCCCGATCCGATTCGCTGTGCCGCGCAAAGGATTCATAGTCGTAATCCATTTCGAAACCAAGCGCCTCGTTCCGGATATGTTCGTATTTGACCGTCTCCTCCATGCCTTCGAGGATGATGACCGCCTCGAAGCGCTCGCCGTCCTGCCTTTCCGGTTTCACCGGGACGCGCTCGAACACCATATCCGTCCCGTACGCGGACTGATCCTCATGCCAGGTAAAGGTCCCGTCGTTGTGGAATGTGATGGTGCCGGTGCCGTCCTCGTACTCCGGCTCCTGGCTCGTCACTTCGCCGTCGTCGTCATAAGTGACGATGGACTTGGTGACGCCGGAATACTTGATGGTCAGCGTCTCTGTGTCCAGACGTTCGACGATATCCCAGCGGGCCAGTTCCCAGGCGCTGCTGCCCCACTCAATGGTGATCCAGGCGTCTTCGTTTCCGAAGCACTCCACCAGGGCATGCGCCCGGCCGCTCTGATACTCGCCGATGAAGTTCATCACCGGGTTCTGCCAGTCGGGATCTTCCTCAAACACGGCGACGAAGTCCGCGCTCTCATCCAGCAGCACGGTGATGATCGGCTCTGCGGAAAAGTCCTCGCCGTTTTTCGTCCACTTCACGAACCGGTTTCCCGCCTCAGCAGCAGCGGCGAAGGTATACGTCGCGGCCTCCGCCAGATTGATCTGCGCAGACTGATAGGGCCACTCCGGATCGATCACAGGGGCTTCTTCTCCCTCGGCATATTCGATCATGCCGCCCCAGCCCTCCGTGTTGATGGTGACGAAAATGGTGGCCTCCGGTATATCATAGGGCGTGAAGTGATACGTACTGCCGCCCTCGACGGTGAGCAGGACGCCATCCGCCCCCTCTTCCGAAACGGTGACCGTCAGATCGTCCTTGCTGCCGGAAGAAGAAAGAACGCCGCGCAGGGCATTTCCCCCCTGCTGAAGCATGCCGCTCCAGGAGTCTTCCATCAGGTCCTCTCCCAGCATGCAGCCCACATACCAGCCGGGTTCATCAACGTCATCCATCCAGGTGATCGAAAGAATATTCCCGCTGTCATCACAGAAGTAACCGCTCCGCGTCCACTCGGCCGCAGGCGGCTCGGTTTCGGTCTGCCCGGCTTCCGTCGGCGCAGGCTCAGAGGGGGGCACGGTCGTTTCCCCGGCGTTGTCCGTCGGCCGGTCCCCTGCGCAGGCGGCCAAGGCAAGCAGCATGATCGCGCAAATGGCAATAGAAATCAGTTTTTTCATCTCATTCTTCCTCTTCTGTTTGTGTATATCGGCACCGGTTTCCATGACCCCGGAGCTTGCCGGCACTGTTTTTCTGTTCCTGCGGTGCTTTCGTCTCCCGCTCTTTCCCGGAAAAACGGCGGCGGGTCACAGCTTCTTCTTCAGCGTCAGAATGTTCTGCCCGTCTCTGTATTCATAGCTCACATCGTCCATGAGCTGTTTCGTCAGGAAAACACCCAAGCCGCCCACCGGACGCTCACCGGCCGGAAGGGTCACATCCGGGTCCGGCATCGCCAGCGGATCGTAGGGAACGCCGTGGTCCACGAAGGTGATCGATACGGTCACCGGGTCGTCGGACACTTCCACCCGTACCGCAGTCTTTCCCTTGTCCGGTGCGTAAGCATAGTGCGCAATATTGACGAATATTTCTTCTACCGCCACGCCGATCTGCATCTGTGCCTTGGGCGGGCAGTCCACAGTGCCCAGCTGGTCCTCGACAAACGTCTGCACCTCCGACAGGTTTTCATCCGTCGCTTCGATCTCCATCTCGTTTCGTGCAAATACCAGCGAGTCCACCTTTCCCAAAAGCTCCAGCAGGTGTTCCTTCCAGAGAGCGATCTCCGCCCTGCCCTTTTCCGTTTCCAGGCCATGTCTTCGGATGGAGCGGCGAATCATACGGGTATAGCCCAGGATACGCGCCTTGTCCTCCACCTCCCGGAGCTTGGTCTCGCAGCCGGTTCCCAGGTAGGCCGCCAGCGACTTGCGCCAAAAGATTCTTGCCGTCTCATAATCAAACCCCTGGAAATCCAGAATGACCTGATGGTCCATTTCGTTAAACCCGATAAAGGCGTTGAACATGCACGCCAGCTCGAAGATGGGATGCCCGACCTCCAGCGTATCCATGTCGATGAGCAGGACCTCGTCGTTCTGCAGTTCCACGTTTTTCGTGTGGTAATCGCCGTGGATCATATGGTCGTCATAAGGGATGGCCTCTACCATCCTCAGGAGTTTATTTCCCGCTTCCTCAGGCAGCTCGTTCCTGACCTGGTTCACCACGCCGATCCACCACTTCCGTGAATCCGGAAGCTTTCCCTCGGGCACCAACGTTCCATGGATCTTTTTGAGCAGCGCCACGTATTCCTGAACGCACCAGTCCAGCTTATCCGGCTCGGTGGCCAGGATCTTGGAGAAGGACCGGGCATTCAGGAGCTCGAACACAGAACCGTAGCTCTCTCCCACACGCACCACATCGTAGGAGATCGCAGTAGGGATGCCCAGGATCAGCGCCAGCCTGGCCACCTCCCGTTCATGCTGGATGTCTGCCAAAGCATCGGAATTGTTGTAGACCTTGACCACATTGTCCTGGTCGATCCGGTAGATGGTGCCGTTTGCACCCCGGCCGATCTCCTCGCAGCCCTCGATGGATACCACGCGGTAAGCCTTTTCCACCTGCATCATCTCTGTAAAACCCGTCATATCCAGGATCTCATAGACCTCAGAGCTAACCCCCGTGATCTTCATATCCGGATGCTGTTTTCGGATGCGCAGCAGCACCCGCAGCCCGGCGGAGGAGATGTATTCCAGGCCGGAGGCGTCCAGGACCACCGGCGCGCCGGTCTGCCCTTCCAGCTCCGTCAGGAGATCCTTTTCCAGAATTGCCGCATTGTTCGAATCGATCCGGCCGGTCAGTTTCATTGACATATTCTCTTCCTTCTTTCCTTCAGACATTCCGGCGGTTTTGCCCGCGCCGGACAGGCTGCCAAAGCCGTACAGGGCAGTTAATCCGTCACCCGTTTTCTCCCGTACCGCGATACTCGAAGCAGAGCATGGTCAGGTCATCAAACTGCTCCGCATCCTTTACGAAACCGTCCACCGCCCGGCGGACAGCTTTCAGCAGCTCCTGCGGCGATGCGTCCGGCTCCTCGTTCAGCGCCGCCAGCATCCGCTCCATACCTAACATATTTCCATCTGCATCTGTCGCTTCCGGCACACCGTCCGTGTAGAGGAACAGCTTTGTGCCCGGCGTCATCTGCAGCTCATATTCCCGGTATTTCATCCCCGGCATCCCGCCGATCACAAACCCGTGCTTGTCCTTTAACAGTTCAAACGGGCCGCATGGCGTTCTTTGCAGCACGGGGTATTCGTGTCCGGCATTGGCTGCCGTCAGCTTTCCGGTGGAGATCTCCAGAATGCCCAGCCATACCGTGACGAACATCTCCTCCTGATTATTGGAGCAGATGGCTTCGTTGGTTTTTGTCAGGATCTCCGCCGGAGACCCCCCCAGCATGGCGCAGCTTTGCAGAATGATCTTGGACGCCATCATGAACAGCGCCGCTGGGACGCCCTTGCCGGAAACGTCTGCCATCACCATGCCCAGATGGTCTTCGTCGATCAGGAAAAAGTCATAGAAATCGCCGCCCACCTCTTTGGCCGGATCCATGCCCGCGTAGATGTCGAACTCGCTGCGGCCGGGGAAGGCAGGGAAGTTATGCGGCATCATAGCTGCCTGGATTCTTGTGGCCAGGGACAGCTCTGTACTGACGCGTTCCTTTTCCGCGGTGATCCGAGTCAGACTTTCCACATAGTCCTGTATCTGCTCCTCCATCGTATCGATGGACGCGGCCAGCGCGCCGATCTCATCCCGGTTGCGGATCGTTTCGCTCAGTTTCTTCCCGGTGGTCACGTTCTCTGTGGAGAAGCGCTTCGCCTCCTCTGAGATCTGATGCAGAGGCTGCAGCAGCGTCCGATGCAGGAACGAACTCTGGCCAGCGATTACGAGAAGTACCAGGACGATCAGGACCATGATGATCTTTTTGATATAGTTCTGCCGCACACGGGCCATCACGTCCATCTGCCGCTGCACACAAAGGATGGCCTTCACCTGGCCATCGGCGCCTTTGACGCCGATCATCGCCGTGATATGCGGATCGGTTTCTATATAGCCCTTGTCCCGGATCACCAGTTCCTGTTCCGACTTGAGCTCATAGAGCGCGCGGTACTTTCTTCGGTAGTCGTCGTTGGTGGTCTCCCGCACATAGCCGAAGTCATAGACTGTGTAAGTGCTCTCATGATTGATGGTGGAGAAGAGAAAGGTGATGTGGGCGTAGTCCGTGCGGTCCGGCTGAATGAGGAGATGAAGGTGGAACCGGAGGAGTTGCAGAGCCGATCCATCTGCGTCCATACTTCCCGGTATTCCTCCGTCGTCCCTCCGCTGGCTGCGTATGCCTCCACCCGGTCGGCGTCAAGGAGCTGGGCTGCGGTCCGGGCAGTCAGAAAAGCTCCGTCGGCATACTGGTCCAGCAGCGCGTCGGTAAAGCTGCGGTAGCCGATGACGCTGACAATGGCGGAAAAAACCAGCAAAAGCAGGACGATGCCCATGATGCTCTTGGCCGCCGCGTGTTCTCTCAATCGTTTCATGCCTGTCCCTCTTGGGTGTCATCCTTGCGTATCCGTCCCATGGGCCCGAAATGGGATCAGGGACGGTTCTGCTGCTCAGAAATTCTCATCAGTATCGTTGCGACCTGTGCGCGGGTGGCGGTCTCCTGCGGCAGAAGCATGTAAGCATGTTTTCCCCGGAACCCGCAAAGCACTACAAAGTGGTTCATGTTCCAGTGGATGATGCAGGGAAACTGTCCCTGATCCCGGAGCGATTCCGGTTCCATGCGGTAGGCAGTTACCTTGAATCCGTAATTCTCCGCCGCAAGATAGATGTTTTTCGCATTGCTTCCGTCGCGGGAAATGCCGCAATCCAGACGCACCTGCTCCAGCGGCACCCACTTGCCGTAATAGGCCATGACCATGCAGAGCGCGGCGGCGCCGCACTCCAACGCCTCCAGCTGCATGACCATGGGCACCTTCGCCACGCCTTTTGTTAAAGTCGGATTGATCTTCATTCCTGTCTGACCACTAACTGCCGACGGCTTTTCATTCATCGGCTTTCAGCAAAAAGTCGATGGGCTTCGTCCGCTCCACGACCACGGTCCCGTCATAGACGCCGTCGGGAAGCGCCACCTCCGCTACTCCGAAAACTCTGCCGAATTCATCGACGCTGGTGGCTGCGATGACGGATTCCTGCGCTGCCACGCGCAGCGGCATCCCCTCAGCCAGTCCCTCTCCGCCCTTGGTCACCACCTGCGCCACATGCTCTTCCACGATCACCCTGACGGAGGCCGAGGTTTCCAGCGTTCCGATGGCTGACCAGGCAAAAAGCGCGCCGAGCAGCAGGATGACGGCGGCCAGCAGCACCCAGATTCCGGGATTCGTCACGCACAGATAGTCGGTAAGCTGCTCTTGGGGAGGACATACGCTCCAGAGCCTTTTTCCGGAATACGGTCGGTTCATTCTCTGTCATGGCTGCTCATCCCCGTTCCGGGAATCCGTCCAGAGAACCGAATTCCTCTATCCACACGAATTTTTCCCAATCCGCCTGATTCAGCAGCACTCTTGCCACGACGTAATGATGCCTGCGGCCCACGTCGCTGTTGATGGCCTCGTTGTATGCCTGATCTCCGACGCACTGGCGGAAATACCGCAGAGACGCTTCTTTGAATCGAAAGCCCGGCCTGTAGAGGCCGAGCTGCCCGCTCCCGCCGCCGACCTGTGCCAGTTGACCGGCTTGAAGCTCCCGGACGTTTTCAGGTTTTCCCATAGTTGATTACCCTCTTTATTGTTGGCGGTTTCCGTCGAAAGCCCCGGATTCTTTACTCGATGGTCAGGATATCCGAAAAGCCCGTGACCTCGAAGATCTCCATGATGGTCTCACCCACGTGGGTAACCTTCATTGTGCCCCGCTTGTTCATTTCCTTCTGGGCGGCCAGCAGCACCCGCAGGCCCGCGGAGGAGATGTACTCCAGCTTTTCGAGATCCAGGGTCAACTCGCTGACTCCGTCCAGCGCATCTTTCAGTTCCGCTTCCAGCTCCGGCGCACTGACCGTGTCCAGACGCCCCTCCAGGGAAAAGGCCGCCTTCCCGTTTTCGATCGCCTTGTTGATGTTCAGCATCGTTTTTCCTCCGTTTTATCAGCTTTGACGGGAGATCCCCTATCGTTCTGCAATGCGGCGCCTGCGCCATCCTGCAATAACCGCACAGGATCCTTTGGGGATGGAAAGCCGGCTTGCTCAGAACGCTTTGGTGATAGCGATCTCCACATTGCTACCTTCGATCTTCACGCTGACGTCGTCGGCCAGGTTGGCGACGATGGATTTCTCCAGCTCGTCCCAGGCCTCGGCTGTCTCTTCATCCTGCGTCTGATTGCTGCGCACCTGGGACATATACCTCTTCAGGGTCCAGGCATACGTGTCGCCGGAACGGTAGACGGACGGGCTGCCCATGCTCATCAGCCCCATGGACAAGCCGCTGGGAAGGGTCGAATCTCCTTTTTCCATCAGAATGAACGCTGCGACCATATTCCGGATACGGCCCATGAGCCCCTTTGCCGCCGCATTCTTCCCGCTAGAAGAGGCCGCCAGCAGCTGCCTGCGCAGCTCCATGCTCATGTTGACGTCGGCACGAAGGCGCAGGGTAAACTCCTTGTTTTTCTGCCCGACCTGATAATCTGCCTCTACGCTGCCCGCAATCCCCCGCATCAAGCCGATCAATTCCTCCGCCAGCAGGCGGAGCCGCAGGTTTTCCTTATGCCCCAGGCCGCTTTCCAGCCCCAGTCGTTCCGTAGCCGCCAGGGCTTCCTCCATGCCATCTCCCCGGCTGGTGATCCGGATCTCATCAGTATTCATTTCCGTCTCCTTTCTGTCGGTTACGCAAAGGCCGTGTCAAACAATGGTCAGGATATCCGAAAAGCCCGTGACCTCGAAGATCTCCATGATGGTCTCACCCACGTGGGTAACCTTCATTGTGCCCCGCTTGTTCATTTCCTTCTGGGCGGCCAGCAGCACCCGCAGGCCCGCGGAGGAGATGTACTCCAGCTTTTCGAGATCCAGGGTCAACTCGCTGACTCCGTCCAGCGCATCTTTCAGTTCCGCTTCCAGCTCCGGCGCACTGACCGTGTCCAGACGCCCCTCCAGGGAAAAGGCCGCCTTCCCGTTTTCGATCGCCTTGTTGATGTTCAGCATTGATGGTTCCTCCCTCGTTTTGATAGCTCGTTAAATCAGATTATAACGGAGCCTGTCCAATAAATGTCCAAAAAGCATCTGTTTCTGCGATTATTACAAAAAAGACGTCGGAGGGTTCCCTCCGCCGCCTTGCAGCCGGTATTGCTTATGCCTTGTCCATGACCTTCCAATACATCATGTTTTCCGTCATGCTCGCCCAGGAATAGTTGCTCATGTATTCCCCCCGGTAGGCGTTCACAGCGTCGCTGTCGCCCGAGAAGAAGAGATAGGCGTCGCAGGTGAACTGCTCCGGCCGGACGCGGATGATGCCCCGGTTTATCTCCAGCATGTCGCCGACGCCGTACTGACGCAGCGACTCCCGCAGGGAACGAATGTATACATCCAGCTGCTTCTGCAGCCTGCGATCATACGGGCGGTCCTCCCAGAGGATCGCGCTCAGTTCCGCACGGGTCACGCCGCCCCCCTGCCGGTCCACCAGATAGGCCAGAAGCTCCTTGCACTTCGCCATTTTGAAGCTGATCGGCTTCCTGTCCACAAACACGTCGAAGCTGCCGAAGGTCTGCACCAGTACGCGGCCGGCCGGCTGCGTCTTCTTTCCCCTCAGCGCATAGGCTACGTCGGCGGCCAGCGCCTCCCTCGTTACAGGCTTCAGAAGATAGCCGGAGGCTCGGACTGCGAAGGCGTCCACCGCATATTGGGCGTAGCCCGTGAGAAAGAGGATCGCCGTATCCGGATGCTTTGTTTTGATCGCCGCCGCCAGCCGGATACCGTTCATCCCCGGCATGTCGATATCCAGCAGCGCCAGGTCCGCAGCGTTGTGATCCAGCCATTCAAGAGCGTCCTCCGGCCGGACAAAGCCCCTGGCTTCGTCGATCTCCGGGAGCTCCAGACACATGGCGACAGTATCCTCCATCAAAATCCGCTCGTCGTCCACACAGATCGCTTTCATGCCGTCGCCCCCTTTGCAGGGATCCGTATCGTTACCGTTGTGCCTTCCCCGACCTTGCTTTCGAGGATCAGCATGCCGGAACACATCTGTTCGATGCGTTCCCGAACGTTGCGGATGCCGATGTGTCCGTTTTCCGTGCTTTCCATCGCATTCGGATCAAACCCGATCCCGTTGTCCTCGATCACGATCTCATGACAGGTTTCTCTGCGTCGGGAAACGACCCGGACAAGCCCGTCCCTCCGGCTGCGGACGCCGTGCCGGATCGCATTCTCCACCATGGGCTGCAGCGTCAGCGGAGGCAGATCGAACCCGTCGTCCGCTATGTCATATTCCACCCGGATGTTCTCAAAACGCACCATCTCGATCTCTGTGTAAAGCCGGGTGTGTTCCAGTTCTTTTTGAAACGGGATATTCCCGGTCACGCCGAGGGAATCCAGATTCTGCCGCAGATAAACGCCAAATTTGTCCGCCAGCTCTGCGGCCCGCTCCGGGTCCTTGCGGCAAAGCGCCTTGAAGGTCGCAATGGTGTTGTAGAGAAAGTGGGGCTGGATCTGCGTCATCATGATCTGGATGCGCTGTTCCGCATGGAGCGAGCGCTCATGCTCCCGCACGAATTGCAGGTGGATCCATATGTAGTAGAGCGCGCAGCTGATCACGATCGCGATATTCAGGCACGAAACCGGGTGATTTATGGGGGTGAGGTAATCCAGAACGATGCTGGCGGCGATGATCGCCGAATTGAAGATCGGAATGACCGCGTCCTGCCATCGGACTCGTCCGTATTTGCGGACCGTCAGGCAGACAAGATTCGCAAGAAGCAGGGCTGTGACCACATGACAGGTAAACCCAAGCGGGCCCCGGTGGAAGACGTTATTCTTTGTGATCCAAAAGGCAAGGGGGGCGAAAAGCGCCGTCAGATACACGGCCGCATTGATCCCTGTCAGGATCCAGGCCGGCAGCGTTTTTTTCCCATCGGCGATGAGATAGAAGACAAGGACGACCAGCACCGGACGCACGCAATAACCGTAGATGGACAGCACGGTCCGAAGGAAGGGCTGCGGCGTTCCTTCACTGATTCGGTGTTCCAGAACTGTCTGCAGAATCAGGCTGAAGGTCAGCAGCAAAATGATCAGGATGTTCCTTTTGTGCTCACGGTCGATATATGAGTCTGCAAGAAGGGCAAGCACAAGACCAACCAGCAGCGCCGTTAAAAACAAGTTCAGCAGAAGATAGGGGGACCCCACCAAATCATATCCGAAGAAAGGAAACGACATCGTCATACGATCACCGTCCTTCACGCGCCAATGGCACAGCTGTATTCACGGATCACCCGAGGCAAGGAGCGGGGAAGGAAGATGGCAGACTTCATGATCGGTTCCGGGCCCACTGATCCTTCTCTCCTTTCCGTTTTTCGAAGTTGTTTGTGATACCGTTTCCGTTTTTTATTCTATATGAAACCTTGCGGTATTTCAACGGTTATGAGTGACACGTTCCTGCGCCATTATCCCTCTTATAAAGCAGGGAATTTAAACAGCAGCGGATTGGTATGTGTTTGCGAGTTGAGCAGAACAGCTGCGTGTAAGTATATCAGGCTTTTGAAAGGATAAAACGGCGGGATTTCACCCGCCGTTTATCGCTTATTTTTTGGCCATTATTGTATGAAGCCGGCAGTTTCCTCCAACTCCCTATTATGTCTAAACTAAGCGGAACACTTCTTCTCTGAGCCGCTCCGGGAACATCAGGACCAGCTCTGCGTGGGCGAGTCCCGAAAACTCCTTAGGTACTGTCTGAGGGAATGCCTTGAGGGTATATGCCAGGTTGTTTTTTCGGGCTTTCTTCTCTTCCTCGCCGTACCAGTATTCGATCTTCGTGTTCAAAGTTGGAACAGGATCTGGCATGGAGTAATTGTTCGCGGACCAGAAGACATTGTATCCTGAGGACCCGGTGAGTCTTCAGGGTGCTCAGCTTATCAGTGGCAGCTTTTCAAGATAGGATTTACATATCGCTTCTTACCCTTGGTGGCCTCGTCGTAATGCACCGCGCCGCAGCGGATGCAGGCCATACAGAGGGCGCACTTGTCCTTCACCCACTTTGGCCGTCCGTTCTCCATGACCATGGCCTCCACGGGGCACCGTTCCACGCACTTCCCGCAGCCCACGCACTGATCGTCCACATGGAAATGTCGGGTTTCCCGGTCCTGTTCATAATAGGGGTAAGCCGCCTGGGTAATCATCCTGCCTCTGGGCGGGATGTGGAGGCCCAGTTTCCGCCGCTCGGCAACGCAGCGGGCGATCACCTTGAGGGTCTCAGCGGCGTCGGCCAGAATGGTGTCCCGTTCTTCCTCCGGAGAAATGGTGTAGTGAATCACGTCGTTTTCCGGCATGATGACCGTATAGGCCGCATGAAGTGCAATCCCCTTTACTGCCAGCGCTTCCGCCAGCTGCCCTGCCGCCCCGGAGGCGGATGAAGCGCAGGTCAGGAGGGCATAGCAGTATTCCGCCGGGGCGGAGATTAGCAATGACCGGGCAAATTCCAGCACCGTGCTGGGAACGCCCCCGTAGTACACCGGGCAGACGATGCCCAGGGCTTCTCCTTTTTCAAGGTCAAATGCCGTTCGCCCGTCTCTCAGACATTTCGCCAGGTCCAGGGGCTCCTCACCCTCCATGCATAGGGCCTTGGCCGCCTGATAGGAATTCCCGGTGCCAGTGAAATAGAAGACCATGGATTTACCTCCGTTCATCAGTTTAGACGTTTCTTTGTTTCTTTCGTTCGGCTCAGAGGACTGCTTCGACCGCAGCTCTGACTTTCTTCATGTCTGCCGTAGGCTCAAACCGGGCGACGACCTTTCCTTCCCGGTCTACCAGGAACTTCGTGAAATTCCACTTGATATACGCTTTATCCCCGAAGGTTTTGTTGTTCATATCGGAGAACTTCTTCAGCGCGGCGCTTTTCAGCCCCTTGCCAAAGCCTTCAAAGGGTTTTTCCGCAGCCAGGAAAGCAAACAGCGGGTCCGCCGTCTCCCCGTTCACGTCCAGCTTCGCAAACTGCGGGAATTCCGTGCCGAATTTCACCGTGCAGAAGCTGTGGATCTCATCGTCGCTGCCGGGGGCCTGGTTGGCGAACTGATTGCAGGGGAAGTCCAGGATCTCAAAGCCCTTGTCCTTCAGCTCCTTGTACATGGTTTCCAGGGGCTCATAATGCGGGGTGAAGCCGCAGCCGGTGGCCGTGTTCACGATCAGCAGCACTTTGCCCCGGTATTCAGAGAGGTTGACCTCAGCGCCGGTCCTGTCTCTTACGGAAAAATCATAAACGGTTCTCATTGCTCGTATCTCCTTTTTTAGTCTGCTTTATCCCCCAGGATCTCATAGAGCAGTTCATACAAGGCTCCTGCCTTTTCCGGCGCAAGCTTGATGCAGCTCCCAACCCTCAGAGGGATCTCTTTGGCTTTTTCCTGTAAGGCGCGCCCCGCCTCCGTCAGCCGGATCGAGACGATACGCTCGTCTTCCTTCGTTCTTTTGCGGAGGATATGCCCGGTAGCCTCCATCTTCTTGAGGAGCGGGGAAATGGTCCCGCTGTCCAACCGGAGCCGGTGGCAGAGTTCCCCTACCGTGATTTCATCCTTCTCCCATAGGACAAGGAGAACGATGTACTGCGTATAGGTCAGATCCAGCGGCTTCAGGTACGGGGTATACAGCCCCATGATTTTGCGTGCGGCGGCGTACAGGGGAAAGCAAAGCTGATTATCCAGCTTCATTGCTTCGTGATAGTCGTATTCCATGGCTTGACTCCAGATTATATTTGATATAATATAATTGTATAATATATAAAATGCAATGTCAAGGCTTTTGTCTTCGTTTTCCGAAACAGTCAAACGGAGAGGGCTTGCCGGGGCTCCCTGCAACAGATGCTCCGTTTTATAAGCTACTTCAAGCGCGGAGCTTGACCGGAGACCAACATAAAAGCTGGAGGCCGCAGAAAACCGCGGCCTCCCTTTTCATCTGGTTTATTCAGAATACAGCGCAGAAAGACGGAGGGCGTCTCGGTGCCTTCCGTCCTTCTGCTGCTAAGTTGAAACAGGGAGGTAAGAAAAGGAAAGTGAAGAGAGTATGGAAAAGCAAAGATGTAAAGTAAAATATGGGTTCCCACAGGACTGGAGTTGCAGCAAATGTTCTATTTCAACGATTAACGATCGTTAAGCCTCAGCATCCCGCCTTCACAGTCAACGGATACGGCACAGGCAGGATCCCCGACGATGGCGTCCACGTGATTCCCGCCGCCCGCGATGCTCCCGGAGACCATACAGCCGCTGACGATGAAGGAAGACATCACATTGCTGCCCTCCATCATTTCCTTTCCTGCACCGATCAGACCGCCGACGGAATCCGTCGTTTCGGAGACGATGATGGTCACGTCTTCGACGGTACAGCCGGTGATCTGCGACGGCGCCGTCGGATCATATGTACCGGCGAACCCCACCAGGCCGCCGACCAGGCGGTTGTTTTCACCACGCACGGTAATCATCGTGCCGCTGACCTTGCAGTCCGTGATCTCCGCCGCGCCCCAAGGCGCCCCGCAGAGGGCGCCGAAGCCCCAGGTCTCGTTGCCGCCCGCAGTGATGCTCCCGCCTTTGACTTCGCAGTTTTTGATGGAGCTCATCGTGGTTCCGCCGGCAATCAGTCCCGCACAGGCCCCGTCGTCGCCCAATACGGTGATCTCCGCCGTCGCGCTGCAATCGGAAATCAGGTCAAAGCCTGTCCCGACGATGCCGCCGATCCCCTGCATGCCGGTGAGCTTATTATCTCCGATAAGGTGAATGTCCGAAACGGGACAATTCATGAATTGCAGGCCCACAGCGCCGCCGACGAGATAAAAACCGGATACGTTTACATTCTCCAGTGTGAAATGGCCGATGAACGCAGCGCCGTTTTCCGTGCCGGAAATGCAGCCGAAAAGCCCCGCTCCCATAGGGGATTCGCAGGAAACCGTCAGGTTCGAGATCGTGTGGCCCGCTCCGTCGAAGCTGCCGGTAAACGCATAGTCCGGTTGCGGTACCTCGGCATCCTCTGGTGCGTCAGACAGAGAATGGAAAACACCGATGGGCAGCCAGTTATCGTAAGCGGAAAGATCGATATCGTCGATCAAAACGTAATGCGCCGTCAAATCGTCACGGATACGGTCCAACTGCTCGGCAGTTGCGATCTGCCACGGGTCTTCCGCAGTTCCGGCGCCTCCGGCAAAGCGGCTTGTTTCAGCGGCGTCCGCCGCTCCCTCTTCCAGGTTTTCCGTAACGAACAGGGTGATGCAGTCCCTCATGCACGCATCGTCATAGTCGGCGGAGATCGCTGAAGCCAGCCAATATGCGTATTCTCCCTCCGTATAATCGGTGAGGCCCTCCAGGGAGCCGCCGTATCGGAATTCCAGGTGATAGGTACCGGCGGGAGTATCGTCGCTGAAGGCGAAGTAGCGGAAACCGTCGCCGCTGGCGTCGTCGCTCTCATAAACGTGCATGGCTGCGGGCATCTCCATGCCGAAATAGGTGACCGTACTGTCCTGCAAGTAGTGATAGCTGTGGCGGAACAGCTCCCGGCCTTGGCCG
Organism: uncultured Clostridia bacterium; assembly: GCA_947307505.1. The sequence continues at coordinate 17,011 of CAMZJG010000003.1, forward strand.
TCGACACCGCTGATCGTATTCCCCTCGATGGCGAACTCAGCCACGTCCCCCAGGAAAAAGCAGTTGAATACCGCGTTCTCCGGATCGGCGGCAAAGGCGTTGATCGCCTCCTGCCCATAGAGCTCGCCCATGAAGCGCTGGGTGAACATCTGATAGTAAAGACTCAGCTCCTCTTCGCTTTCGCAGTAGGCCTGCAGTATCTCGTTCCAAAGAGGAAGATATTTATCCAGGCTCATCTCCGGAAACAGCTCGATGTAGCTGCCCTGCAGCTGCGCAAGGAGCGCGTCGGGTTGTCCCAGGCGTCCCAGCATAGCCGCCAGGTCTTCGGGGTAGGCGGCCGACGTGGGGAAAAACTCCGCTGCCGCGTCGATCACCCCTGCGCTCAGGGCCCATTGAAGGGCGGGAGCATACCAGGCATTTTCCGCCGTGTCGCTGAAGGGAAGCTGCGAAGCCGCTTCCGGTTTGCCCGCCCTCTTCCAGAGAAAAGCTACCAACTGAGCCCGGCTCGCCTCTTCCGCCGGAGCAAATCTGCCGCCGCCCACGCCGTCCGTCAGGCCGATCTCAGAGGCCCAAAGCACTGCGGCATAGCAAGCGTCTTCTGCATTCACATCGAGATAGGGGCTCTCTGTCAACGTCGGGATCGGGCTGCCCTCCAGCTCCCAGAGACGCAGGACGATCTCGCTTCGCTTCAGCGCCGGCCCCTCTGCCGCCGCTGCACCTATCGGCAGCACGCCCAGCATCAGAATCAGCGTCAGTATGATCGCGATAGCTTTCGTTTTTTTCATTTGTATGCTCCTTCTCATATGGATTCCTTTTTCTTCGCCAGAACCGTGAGCCAGGGCTTTTCCGGATGGCGGTCGCACTTGACTTCGGTGAAGCCCGCAGCTTTCAGCGCCGCCGCAAGGTCTTCGGCGGTGTAGCATTTCATGCCGTCGATGAGCTTTTCGTATTTCAGGCTCGTCTCGTCCCTGCCGTCGGATTCATTGCAGATCAGGAACGCTCCGCCCGGCTTCAGCATCCAGACCGAAACGCCCAGGCCGACGAGCGTTCCCAGGAGGAACACGATGAACAGCACGGTTTTCCCCGTCCCGGAAACCAGTCCGGTCAGGCCGAAAACGATGAACAAAATAAGGAATACGGCGGTGATCCCCACCGCGGTCATCACCATGCCCTTGGGCATCCAGTTCTTGTAGTCCGGTTTCATGGATTACCTGCCTTTCTCAGCGGATTCCTGCCACTGGTTTCCCTTCACCTGCGGCTGAAAAGGCCCTTCTTTTCGTAAGGGGCCGTCTCCATGGAGAGAAAGGTATACCCCGTGGCGTCGATGGCTTCCTTCAGCTGCGCCTCCGGGACCCGTTCCTCCGAAAAAAAGGATGCGACGCCCTTCCCGTGGGAGGCCGTGACCTTTTTCGCGCCGGGAACCGCCTTGCGGATCGTATCGCAGATGTGGGCTTCGCACATGCCGCAGGACATCCCGCCGATCTTCAGTGTCGTTTTGACCATGCCGATGTTCCTCCTTTCAGATGTGACCTCTCATTTGCGGCGGTAGCCGGTGATCATGGCCAGGATGAAGCTGACCACGGCGGCCCCGGCAAAGAACTTATGGTATTTCATTCTCGTTTTCCTCCAATAGATCGGTCAGACAGTTCATGCTGAGCAGCAGCGTGGAAGCATTGTGCAGCAGGGCGCTCACGGCGGGGGGCAGGAGCCCGAGGGCCCCCAGCAGGATCAGGGCCCCGTTGAAGCCCATGACGAAGCGGTAATTCCGGTGGATGCGGCCCATGAGGGCGTCGGAGAGGCGCTTGAGCCATACCAGCTCATGCAGGTCCTCCGCCGCGATGGTCACATCCGCCACCTCCCGGGCGATGACCGCCCCGGAGCCCACGGCGATCCCCACGTCCGCCAGGGAGAGGGCGGGCGTGTCGTTGATGCCGTCCCCGATCATCAGCACTGTCCGCCCAGCCGTCTGCTCGGCGCGGATGTAGTCGGCCTTATCCTCCGGCAGCACCTCCGCCCGGTAGTCGTCGACACCCAGCTCGGAAGCAATAGCTGCGGCGGTGTTCCGGCTGTCCCCTGTGAGCATCACCGCCTTTTGGATCCCGGCGTCATGGAGGGCGGCCAGAGCGCCTTTCGCCTCCGGGCGCAGGGGGTCGGAAATGCCGATGGCGGCGGAAAGGACGCCGTCGACGGCGAGATAGAGCCAGGAGCAGGCGGGCGAGAGGGCTTCAAACCGTTCCCGGTCCTCTGGCAGGATCACTGCGCCTTCGTCCTCAAAGATGAAGTGGCTGCTGCCAATGGCGGCCCGTTTGCCGTCGATCCTCGTGGCGATGCCGTGAGCGACCACATACTCCACCTCGCTGTGCATCTCGCTGTGGTCCAGTCCCCGTTCCAGGGCAGCGTGCACTACCGCATTGGCCACGGAATGGGGGAAATGCTCCTCCAGGCAGGCGGCAATGCGCAGCATCTCTGTCGCGTTCTCCCCTTGGAAGGGCACCACCTCCCGCAAGGTGGGGCAGGCGCGGGTGAGGGTACCGGTCTTGTCGAAGATGACCGTGTCCGCCTCGCTGACCTTCTCCATGTATTTGCCGCCCTTCACCGTGACCCGGTGCCGCTGCGCCTCCCGCATGGCGGAAAGGACGCTGAGAGGCATGGAGAGCTTCAAGGCGCAGGAGAAGTCCACCATCAGCACGCTGACCGCCCTGGCGGTGTTGCCCGTGAGCAGCCAGGTGAGGAGGCTGCCCCCCAGGCAGCAGGGCACCAGCTTGTCCGCCAGGTGGCTGGCCCGGTTCTCCACCCCGGATTTCAGCCGCTGGGAATCCTCGATCATACGGACGATCCGGTCATAGCGGCTCTCCCCGCTGACGCCCGTCACCCGCAGGACGCAGTTGCCCTCCTCCACCACGCTCCCGGCATAGACCGCCGCGCCGGGCCGCTTGGCAACGGGGACGCTTTCCCCGGTGAGAGAGGCCTGGTTCAGCATCACATCCCCCGCCTCCAGGATGCCATCCAGGGGAAGAACATGCCCCGTATGGACCACGATCCGGTCTCCGGGACGGACCTGACCCAAGGGTACGCTTACCTGGTTCCCTTCCCCGTCCAGCAGCCAGACCCTGTCCACTTGAAGAGCCATGCTCCGGGCCAAGTCGTCTACGGACTTCTTGTGGGTCCATTCGTCCAGGGTCTCTCCCAGCTTCAGCAAAAAGCCCACAGAGCCCGCCGTGGCATAGTCCCCGGTGAGCAGAGAAACGCCGATGGCCACCCCGTCCAGCACGTCCACGGTGAGCTTCCCCCTGGCTGCGGTCTTTACGGCCCGCAGGATGCGGGGAAGGGCCTGCCAAATGCTCAGGATGCGGCGCAGGGGCGCGGGCAGCAGCAGGCGTTTGGCATAGTGCCGCACCGCCAGCATGACCAGCTTTTCCTTATATTCCCGGTTCATGGACCGGCTGCTGTGCTCCTCCGGCGCAAGGCACTTCTCTGCCTTTTCCCATGAAAAGCCCGCCAGGGCGGCGCAGAGCACCGCGCGGTCCCCACGATAGCGGAGGATCACGCCGCAGGTGCGCTCGTGGATCGTCACCTGCTCCACGCCCTCCAGCCCCCGAAGCCAGGCGTCCAGCAGATCCGCCTGCCGAAGGGTCATCTGCCGGAGTCCGGCACGGAGACGCAGCCTGCCGGGGCTCTCATGGAGGATCAGGAACCTCATTGTCCGCTCACTTCGGTTTCGATGATTTCCGGCGCGGCTTCCTTTTCCCGCTTCGCGTTGATCTCCTTCGCGTCAGCCAGGATGTCCGAACATCCCTCCTGCACCAGCTCCACATTCCGCATGACCTCGTCCTTGCAGCGCAGGG
>CAMZJG010000004.1 GCA_947307505.1 uncultured Clostridia bacterium
GAGACATATACTTTTGCATTTAGCGACACGAAGAATATCGGCACGTTAAATGAACAACCTGTCTATAAACTTGTTCTTGACGGGAATACATATGATAAAATCGATTTTCTTAGCTTCTTAACCGAAGCGGTTGTCTGTACTGCTCTATTGAAGGATGCCTCTCAAGATGGTTCAGGGGTGGTGTACAAGAATGGTGACACATCTGCCCTGCTCACTTATGGAGATGCTGTATTCACTGCCGTGCAACAATTCTATGCAGACAACAAAAATGGAATTGCATTGGATTCCGGTAACGCAATCAATGAAAGCGGCAGCATCTTGTTGTTCCGCCTCCTGCAAGCTGGTCGACCTCCCCAGGAAAAGGGATATCTTCTGATAGAATGGTCTAAACCTTCCAGTTCAGCAATACCAGAAGTTGATAAATCCGTTTTGTCAGCTGTGATTGCCATTGTCTGGGATGGAAACGAGTATTCAAAAGAGTACTATAGAGATAACGACCGATATAACGGCAAGTATACCATTACAAACAAAAACAGCGGTTTCTGGTTAGAACTAATCGGGGAAAGCGGCCCTCTGTCTCACGCGCAAGCAATTCATTCTCGGGATGATGCTATACAGGCGGAAGTAGATTCTGCCGTGGCAGAATTATCTTCCTCTATTAACAAGTTGATCCCCATTACCCAAATCAACGCTACAGAGCTCTATGAAGCGATTCACGAGACCTATTACTGGTGGAATAATACATGGACTCCGGCCTCTCAGCTAAGCAATCCAACAGGGATGGCGAAGGCTAGTGCGAGCAACTGCACTTCCGCATCCTGGCAAGCCTACCAGGATGCCTTGAACATCGCGAACGCGGAACTGGCTAAGCTTTTTGATTCTGACGGAAACGCAACCGCATATAACCAAAGCGGCGGAGAAACAGAGACGGAAGCAGAGAAGGCCGTAAATGCAGCTCTGACCGGTCTGAAAGCGGCAGTCAATGGTCTTGATCATCTTGCTGACAGCAGCGACCTTCTGAACGCCCAGTACGCGTTTAAGCAGCTCACGGTTCTGACCCGGCGCATTTTCAACGCTTCCGCTTTGAACGAAAACACATATACGGAGGACAGTTGGTCCGTTTTCCAGACTGCTGTCACAGCTGCGAATGCGTTTTTGAGCCAGCACAGCACCCCTGCTGATTCCATCGGAAAACGGGAAGCCCAGGAATACCGGGATGCGTACACCGCTTTCTGGCAGGTATGCTTCGACCGGCTGGCCGGGAAGTCTGCCGGCAGCGCGACCGTCCACATTGTGGACAACTATGCGCTGCGCAAGGGAGGGACACCCTATGCAAAGACCGGGACCTATTCGGTCAGCGTTCCGGCAGGGGGCGTCACCCTGGACAATGCCCTGAAAACGGCCATCGGTTCGGATTATTCCTTCCCTTGGAATGACGCGGGCCGCGGCGTGGGTGTTTACCTCAACGGTGTCTATCTCCTGTATACGGTTTCCAGCGTTGAGACCCGTCCGGACAGCAGTCCGCTTGCCTATCGGGACGTGATGCTTAAGGCTGGGGACACGGTATTGATTTCACTGATGGCGGTCCCTACCGGCGCCAATCTCAGCGGTTCCGTCACCGTTACCCCGTTCAGCGAGATCCATGAGTTTATCCGCTATATCCAGTATTCACAGAATGGCAGTCCGGTAAGCGAAGTGTCTGCGGTTGCGGGCAGTGAGCTGAAACTTACGGCAAATACGTTTAGCTCCAGCCTGATGGATTATAGTGGCACCGCGTCTCCCCTGTCCGGCGCGAGCGTATACGTCAGCAGTGCTTATTCCACCAGGGAGGCGGTCCTCGGAGCCTCTGCAGATCAGGATACCGGTATCGTGACCGGAGCGGATGGCAGTTTCACCCTTATGCTCACTTCCGCGCAGGGAGTCAGCGAGGGCTGGTATAAGGTCAACCTGCTTGCCGAGGGCAAAAATGGCGGTCTGACCAACGGCATTGATCTGCTGATCCATGTTACCGACCCAAGCGATCTCAGCGGGCTTAAGCAGGAATTGGAGCAGCGGCTGGAGGAGGCATATACAGCCTATGATGACTCCTTCTATACGGAAGCTCAGCGGGGCCAAATTGAGACGCTTTACGCCGAAGGTAACTCCGGGATAGAGCGGGCGAGCACCAGCGGCGACGCCGATGCGGCCTACCAAACAGCCTATGACGGGATCACGGCGATCCAGTCAGCGAACGAGAAGGCTTTGACGTTCAATCTGAATGCTGTTCAGGAGTTGCTGGCCTGTCTTCCCTCTGAGGAAGACCTGGATGCCGGTAAGCTCTACGATGTGGACAAGCCGCTCCTCGATCTGCTTTTCAGCACCGATGGTTGGTATACCCGCATGACGGAGTTTCAGAAGTCCTCTTTTACCGGCTCGGAGGCGGCGCTTCTCGGCAAGCTAAAAACCGCCTATGAAAACGCGGATAACGGCAATACGCTCCCTGCAATCCCCGCTTTCACCGTAAAGATCGAGGTGCGGAATGCACAAACGAGCGAACTCGTTGACCTCCCCTTGAAGGACGACGGCAATTACAGCTATTTGACGGTCACAAGCTTCAATGAAGAGAACGGTCATTTCCAGTGGAGGTACGGGGATACCTATAACTTGACCGGCGGAAGCGAAGCCGGAACCTATCTGCTGCCCACAGGGGGCAACTATATCCTCGAACTGAACATCGGCGTAAATTGCGGAGATTACTCTGTGTATGACTACGATCGCTGGTCAGCAGAGTCCTTCGCATCGGATATCCCTGAGCATTATCTCTTTGAGAATAACAGCATCACACTCTTCCATACCCTGCGCCAGGATGTGACAGTCATCCGCTATGTGAACGCTGTTGATCCGGTGCAAAATGCAAGGGATTCTGCGCTGAAAGCACTGAAAATCGCGTATCAGCAGTATTCCCGCTCGGACTACAGCGAGGAAAACTGGTCCAAGCTTTCTCAGGCGTACCAGAGCGGCACAGAGGCGATCCAGTCCGCAGCAGATGAAACCGCAGCACAGACTGCTCTGAACAACGCCAAGGCAGCTATGGCCGCCGTCGAGAAACAAACCGCTGCCGCGGGGAGTCCTATCCCCGGCTGGGGTGCAGGCGACGCCTTTGACGCCGGCAAGCAGGTTGGCACTGTCTCGTTGTCGGTGGAAAACTCCACCTTCCCCGGCGGAGCGTTTTACAACGGGGGCGATCCTCTGTTTGAAGAGCCTGCGTATCCTATCGGTGAAAATGACACCATGATGACCGTTATCCTCCGGGCTTTGGCAGATGAAGGCTATTCTTGGGATGATGGCAGCACTGGCGGTTTCGGCATATCCTATATCGCCAATATCATCGAAGACGGCCAGAAGATGGGCCAGTTCTCCGGCGAGACCGGCTCCGGCTGGATGGGCAGTCTGAACGACTTCCTGGTAGATGAGGGCTTCCCCGGATTCAGCGTTGCCAACGGTCAACTCGCCGACGGAGACGAGGTCAAGCTGATGTTCACGCAGAACCTGGGCGTGGACCTGGGCGGCTCCTGGGGCAACAGCAATACCACCTTGAAGTCTCTGAAAACCAGCGCCGGTACGATCGTCCCAGTGTTTACATCCGGCGAAGCAGGCGGGAACTATGACTTTGCGCTTCTGATCACCTCTGACAGTGCTGGAATTCGGTTCACGCCTACCGCCGCGAACAAAAACTATCTGGTCAAGATTTTCCTGAACGAAAAGGTCACCTCCAATGTCGAGGGTAACAGCTTCTATAAGCGGACCGAGACAGTTCCCGTCCGTGCGGGCGATATCGTCTATATCGGCGTAGGTGAGCGGACCTGGCCCAGCATGAACAAATCCGGGGCCGAAGCAAGGGTATATGACCCCACATGGTACGCTCTCCACATCATCACTGCGGACGACGGCGTGGACTATGTGAATGAGCGCATCGCAGCCCTGCCCGCCGCGAAGAACGTGAGTACCTCAAATTATCAGGCGGTGCAGGCGCAGATTGCCGCCATCGACGCGGTGAACGCTGTGCTCAGCGCTTCTGAGCAGGCCCGGGTCAACACGGAAGCCCTGGAGGCCGTGCGGGAGATCGCGGACGGGTACGAGGCGATCATGGCCCTCAAAACCGAGATCAAGGCCCTGCCCTCGGTCATCACCGCATCGGACAAGACCGCGGTGAACGACGCAAAGACCCACTACGATGCTCTGACCGCCGCGCAGAAAAACCTCCTCACCGTGGCGGAGACCAACAATATCCTGAAGGCTGTGAACACCCTGGCGGTGATCGATGCCCTGGACGCCATCAAGGAGACATACGACTTCCCCTCCACGAAGGCAAATACCCAGGGCACAGTCAAAACAGCGCTGGAGGCTGAGATCAGCAACAGCGCCGCGGAAGTCGCCATGGACAGCGGCTTCACTCCTGCTGCGGACGGCACCGCTGAAAACCTTGACGGCACGGAGGGCAGCTACAGCGCCACCGTCACCGTTACCATCGGTACCGGGGCGGTCATGGCCTCCGGCGAGAAGACCGTTACCGGAAAGATCATTCCGGAAAAGTACGTCAAGAGCTCTGACGCGGGGGTGCAGAGCGTCACCGTCAGCGGCGTGGCCGCCAATGGCACCGGCACGGCGTACACCGCGACCCTGCCATACGGCAGCGACCGGGCCAAGGCGACCTTCGAGATCGTGCCCGCCGCCAAGGCCACGGCCTCCAAGCCCACTACCTCGAACAAGGGCGAGACCTGGACCTTCACCGTCACCGCGGAAGACGGGGTCACCACGAAGACCTATACCGTGACCCTCAGCGTCAGCGAAGTGGAGGCAGTCGCTCTGGAGTCCTGGGTCTACGCCATCGGCGGGGATACGAAGCCCGTCGCCGTCACCAACCTGGTGCAGGCGGTGAACCTGGATCAGCTGGATCTGCCGGAGGGGACGAAGAAGGTCAGCCTCTGGCTGGAACTGAAGGAGACCGCCGCAAACACCTACGACCTGGCGGCCCTGTACGCCTACAGTCCCAAGGGGACAGAAGCCCGGGCGGTCCCCGCCGCGGCTCTCACGGGCAAGATCACTTTGACCCTGCCTGTGGCTGGTACGGAATACACCCGGGTCCTGTATAACGGGGCCTATCTGGAGGCCAAAGGGGACAAGAACGGCGTCACCTTCACCGCTGCCGCCGCAGGGAGCTACACCTTGATTCCCGACGCCCATGTCACTGCCGTGACCTTCCATCTGAACGGCGGCAAGGCATCCGGCCTGCAGGATGGGGAAACTGTAGTCTATCTCCTGGAGAACGACGGGGACGCCCTGCCCGTCCCGGAGAAGTCCGGCTATACCTTCAAAGGCTGGCATGGGGACAGCAGCGTGAGCAGCACGGCTTACACTGCCGTGTCCAACGCCCTCCCCGCAGATCTCTATGCCTTGTGGCAGTCCCGGGACGTGAACGCGGAGGTCACCGCGGGCGGCGTGCAGGCGGAAAAGAGCGGCGTGGTCTTCACCGTGACCCTGCCCTACGGGAGCAAATACCCCAAGGCGGCGGAGATCGTCGTCACCCCGGAGGACAGCGCCGCGACGGCGAGCAAACCTATGACCGGGGACGATGGAGTCAGCTGGAGCTTTACCGTTACCGCCGAGGACGGAACGAAGAAGGAATACACCCTGCAGGTGGTCATAGCGGAGCAGACGGCGGAGGATATCCTGGCCGCCGCCAAGCAGACCCTTGCGGACCAGAGCTGGGATACGGACCAGCGCACCGCTAACGACGCGGCCAGCCTGAAGACTTTTGTGGAAGGCAAGCTGAAGGGATTGGACCTGGGCGGCGCGGCGTATACCGTGACCATCGACAGCGTGACCCCCGCGAAAGCCGGAGACGAGCAGAATACCCAGGGCACGGCGGGCAGCTACCGCTTCACCGTCACCCTGTCCTCCGGCGGGAAGAGCGAGTCGGTCAACGGCTCCGGCAACATCAGTGCCGCGGCCTATGTGGCACCCGCCCAGCTGGCGGACTACGAAAAGGCGCTGCAGGCCGTGGAAGCCTATCTGAAAGCTAATGTGACGAACCCGGACGTGGGCTCCACGGAGGGCGAATGGGTCGTCTTTGCCCTGAACCGGGGCGGCGTGGCGGAGGCTGCCTGGAACGACGTCTATCTGGAGAACCTGAAAACATATCTGGACGAGACGGACGGGATCCTGGCGGAGAAGAACTATACCGAGTACAGCCGGGTGATCCTGGCCCTCACCAGCATGGGGGTGGACGCCTCCGGCATCACCACGGACAAGAGGTCCTACGACCTGGTATCTCACCTGCTGGATAAGCAGGATAACGGAGACTACTGGGCGGAATGGCAGGGGAACAACGGCACTGCCTTCGCCCTCCTGGCCATGGATTCCCACGATTATCTGAATACTGCCGCGGGCAAGGCGGCCAGGGCGGCCCTGATCGCCTCTCTGAAGGCCAATCAGCAGGAGAGCGGGGCCTGGGCCATCGAGGGTAAGGGCTCCCCCGACCTGGACGTGACCGCCGCGGCCGTCTACGCGCTGGCTCCCTACTATCTGGATTCCGCCAAGCTCACCGCTTTGGGCGTGTCCGCCGCGGAAGTGAAGGCCATGGTGGATAACGCCCTGGCGTACCTCTCCGACAGACAGAATGCCGACGGCGGCTTTGGCAGCGTAGAGGCGGACGTGTGGGCCATCATCGCCCTGTCCTCTCTGGGCAGGGACGCGGATACGGACCCGGCCTTCGTGAAAAACGGAAAGAGCCTCCTGGCGGATATACTGACTTACCGGAACGAGAGCACCGGAGCCTTCCGGCACCTGGCCTCCGGCTCGGACAACCAGATGGGGACGGAGCAGGCGGCTTACGGCTTAGTGGCCTACGACCGGTTCAAGAAGAATCAGAATACACTTTATGATATGAGCGACGTGAAGTTTGCCACGGCGGAAGAAAAAGCGGACCGGGCTGCGGCCGAGGCGGTGGAAGAACGGATCGACGCCATCGGCGAGGTCACCCTGGAAAGCAAGGCGAAGATCGACGCGGCCCGGGCTGCGTACAATGCACTGACCGATGAGCAGAAGGCGCTGGTGGGCAATCTGGCCGTTCTGGAAGCCGCGGAGAAGAAGTACAAGGAGCTGACGGAGTCCGCCGGCAAGGAGGAGGTCGACCGGGCCGCCGCCAAGGGCGTGGATGATCTGATCGACGCCATCGGAGCGGTCAGCCTGAGCAGCGAAAGAGATATCCAGGCGGCACGGGCGGCATACGACGCCCTGACGGACGAGCAGAAGGCCCTGGTCACAAAGACGGATGCGCTCAAGGCCGCGGAAGCAAAGCTGGCTTCACTGAAGGCGGACAAGGCGGCGGCGAAAGCCGTGGACAACCTGATCGGCGCTATCGGCGAGGTCACGAAGGAAAGCGAGGCCGCGATCAAGGCAGCCCGGGCTGCCTACGATTTCTTGACCGAGACGCAAAAACAGCAGGTCACCAAACTACCTGCATTGATCGAAGCGGAGTGGAAATGGGAGCTGCTGTACGGTGACTCACAAAAAGATGACGACGGCAAGCTCCATGTGACTATGCGGCTCATCGGCGCTGAACTGGCGTCGAAGGATGTGGACCTGGGGAAGGAAGCCTACCTGCCCAATTACGTCACGTGGATCCCCACCACGCAGTATGCGGTGGAAGAAGGGACTACGGTATACGATCTGTGGGCGCTGGCGACCTGGCAGTACGGTATCAAGAGCGTCGGAGCGGAAAAGAACTATGTGGCGACGGTCTACTCGCCGTCCGGTTATGCGCTGAGCGAGTTTACCAACGGCAGACGCTCCGGTTGGATGTACACGATCAACGGCCGGCATCCCGGCTTTGGCCTGAAGGAACAGCCGCTGCACGATGGGGATATGATCGTATGGCACTACGTCAGCGATTATGCCTATGAGGTGGCAGATTGGGTTAGCGAAGGAGCATGGCAGGCTTTGGGCGACGGGACCTATTACAACCGCTGGCTTCTGGCCCCGGATTATTTCGGCGGATGGGGAGGCGGTATCAATGCCGGTACCGACTCGGATCCCGGCTCTGGCTCTGAAAGCGGGTCGGGAGTGAACCCCAACCAGGTGTCCAATGTTGTGACGTTGAAGGCAGAGATGGAAGCGACCGGGGCATATGCCATCCTGGATGAGGCGACCACCTGGAATTGGTTGCAGAATACCACAGACCAGAGTGTAATGCCGATTCGGGTGGACAGTGGGATAGCCGATCGGATCGTGATCCAGTTGGAGGCTATTCCGGTCATCGGGCTGGCAATGCGAGACACAGAAGTACGGCTGGATACCCCGAAGGGGACCGTAATTCTGGATCCGCAGACCATGGATACCCTGGCGGAAAACGGTAATGATGTCCGAGTGATCATTGAAGCCAATCGAAATGGTACAACGACGATCCGCGTCAACTCCGGCAGCAGACCTGCCGATGTAGATGTAAAGATTGAACTCCAAGCTCCTTATAACGGACAGGTGCTTGTCATGGTCAACCAGGATGGTACCGAGGAAGTCATCAAGAAGTCCTATGTGGAGAACGGTAAAGTCTATGCAGTGATTCCCGCCGGTGCAACGGTGAAGGTTGCAGACAACGGAAAGACCTTCGGGGATGTGAAAGTCAGAGACTGGTACGCAGATGCTGTGGAGTTTGTCAGCAGCCATGAGCTCTTCCAAGGCGTAGGCGAAAACATATTTGACCCGCAGGCGAGCATGACCCGGGCAATGTTGGTGACTGTGCTGTATCGGCTGGAGAATGAACCGGAGTCAAGCGGCAAGGTGAAGTTCGCCGATGTGGCAGAGGATACCTGGTACGCCGATGCCGTGGCTTGGGCAGCTGAGATGAAGCTGGTAAACGGTACAGACAAGGGATTTGAACCCAATGCGGATATAACCCGCGAACAAATCGCCACGATCCTGTATCGCTATGCGCAATCTTTGGGAATGGATACCAAGGCGAGAGGTATCGTGAGCCGGTTTGGCGACGGTGCAGAGATTTCCGGCTGGGCGGCGGACGCCATGGCCTGGGCTGTGGAGGTCGGGCTGTTCAGGGGAGATGAGAATGAGAATCTGAATCCCCAGGGCAATGCCACCCGTGCCGAGGTTGCCACGCTGTTGGAGCGTCTGGTGAAGCTTATCGTGAAGTAAAACATTGGTCCCATGCCCCGGGAAATCGGGGCGTGGGACCGCCGGAAAACATGCCTTGGGGCGCGGAAATTCCGCGTCCCAAGAAGGCGTTTTATGGAGGATGGAGCAAAATGAAGAAAATCGCATCTTTTCTCTTGATCATTGCCTGTTTGGCAATCCTGTTCGTCCCCGCCGCAGGGGCGGCAGGAGAAGACCTGCAGACGCTGGTGAACGGAAGCGCCAGGTATATGCTCTCCGCCGTGCCGAAACCGGAGCTTGGCTCCATCGGCGGAGAATGGGCTGTTTTGGGTCTGGCCCGGAGCGGCTATGCCGTGCCGGGTGGGTACTTCGAGGAATACTACGGCAGGTTGATCCGGGATGTCCAGGCGGTGCAGGGGGTCCTGCACGAAAGAAAGTATACGGAGTATGAACGGGTCGTCGTCGCCCTCTCCGCCATAGGGAAGGATGCGCGGGATGTGGTGGGATATGACCTGCTGGCCCCTTTGGGGGACTATGACAAGACCGTCTGGCTGGGGATCAACAGCGCCATATGGGCGCTCATCGCCCTTGACTCCGCGAATTATCCCATGCCGCAGAACCCGGATGCAGAAACCCAGGCTACGCGGCAGATGTACATCGATTATATCCTTGCGGAGGAGCTGGATGAAGGGGGCTGGACCCTGGACCGCCGCACTTCCGCCGATCCCGCCAATCCGGATATCACGGGTATGGCGCTCCAGGCCCTGGCGAAGTATCGGGACCAGCCTGCGGTGGCTGCGGCCGTCGATCGGGCTCTGACCTGCATGAGCGGCAAGCAGAACGCCCAGGGCGGTTATTCCAATGCGGAGGGCGACCCCAATCTGGAAAGCGCGGCACAGGTGCTGGTGGCCCTGTGCGAGCTGGGGATCGGGTGGAACGATCCGAGATTTATAAAAAATGGAAATACGCTGCTGGACAATATCCTGACCTTCCGTACCGCCTCCGGGGGATTCTACCATGTCGCGGACGGATCCCTCCGGGAAAACGAGAATAATCAGATGTCGGCGGAGCAGGGGTTTTATACCCTGGTTGCCTGCCTGCGTTACGAAAAAGGCATGAACAGCCTCTACAGAATGACCGACGCCATCAGCATCGGGGACGCCCCCGTCGTGGAAGAGCGTGCGCCGGGTACGGGGCTTGCAAATAAGGACAAGGATGTGCAGCCCAAGGCAGTGACGAAACCGGGGATCACATTTGGAGATATCAAGGGCAGCTCCAACAAGGCGGCGATTGAAGCGCTGGCGGCACGGGAGATCATCAACGGGATGGGCGATGACAGATTTGCCCCCAATGCCACCATGACGCGGGCGCAGTACGCGACCATCGTGGTGAAAGCCCTGGGCCTGGTGCCAAAGGCTGGCAGCAAGTTCAAGGACGTGGCGGCAAACGCCTGGTACGCCGCATATGTGGAAACAGCGAACGCTTATGGCATTGTAAACGGGAGATCGGATACGGAATTCGATCCGGAGGGGACCATCACCCGGCAGGAGGCCGCCGTGATGACCGTACGGGCGGCCAAGCTCTGCGGGCTGGATACAGCCATTGCAGAAGCGGGGATCAACAATATCCTTTGCGATTATATGGACTATCGAACCATCGCTTCCTGGGCCAAGGAAGCCATGGCGTTCTGCTATGCTAACGAACTCCTGGACACATCGTCAATGAACGCTGAGCCGATCCGGGAGATCCTCCGAGGTGAAGTGGCGGAAATGCTGTACCGGATGCTGGTCCTTGCGAACCTGATCTGAGGAGACAAGAATGATGAAGAAATTGATGAAAAGAGCCGTATTGTTGGGCTTGGCCCTGGTCCTGTTGATCTGCCTTATCCCCGCAGAAGCAGTGTCTGCCGCGGGCGGCTCAGGGAGCAAGATTACGGTCTCTTTTCGACTGATTGGTGCGGAAAAAGCCAAACAAGATGTGGATCTTGGCACGGATCCCTATCTTCCGGCTTATGTGACTTGGATCTCTACCATTGAGTATGAATTGAACGCGGGCTCAACAGTATACGACCTTTGGGTGCTGGCAACGGGGAACGCGGGGATCCGGAGCGTCGGTGCGAATAGGGACTACGTGAAAACCGTTTATGCACCTGAATCATCGGGCAGTTATGCGCTCAGCGAGTTCACCAACGGCAGACGCTCCGGTTGGATGTATACCGTCAACGGAATCCATCCCGGCTATGGCTTGAAGCAGCAACCCCTGCACAACGGCGACGCTGTCGTTTGGCACTATGTCAACGATTACAGCTATGAGGTGTCGGACTGGTACAGCGAAGGGCAATGGCAGGCGCTCGGAGACGGAACCTATTACAATCTCTGGCTGAATGCGCCGGATTATGCCGGTGGCGTGTCTGTGAGTGTTCTTGGCATTAAAGCGAACAAAGTCAACTCTACTGTGGGCGAAAAAATCATTTGGACTTCAACCGCAACAGGGGGCAGCGGAACCCTTCAATACGGTTTTCGTATTTACAAAGATGGGGCCTTGGTCAAAAAGAGTTTTTATGGGACAGCAGCGACCTATAGCTATACTCCTGCGGAAGCCGGAACATATAAGGTAAAAGTCTATGTGAAGGATGCCGCAGGTACGGTGGTTACAAAAAAGAGCAGCGGTATAACGGTCACGGCTTCTACCGTACCGGTGCTTACTGGCGCAACCGCAGCAGCTGGAAAGATTACGGTAAAGTGGAATGCAGTGAACGGCGCAACAAAGTACGCTGTCTACCGCAAAGCAGCGGGGGAAACAAGTTGGACGCGCCTCACAAAAACCTATACCGGGACTACCTACACGGATAAGAGCGTAGACCTTGTGGCCGGTACAAACTATTCCTACACAGTAAGAGCCCATGTGGACAACGCCTGGAGTGGCTATAACAAAACGGGCGTGAGCGTGAAAGCAAGATGAATTAATAATGTGATAATAACATAGAAGCTTTGCCTTATGAGGAGATATACCATGACAAAGAGTCTTCGAATGCGAGCACTTTTCCTTCTAGTTTTGCTGCTCGTCTTGCTTCACGCCTGCGGAGGTAAAAACGACCCCGCCGCAGCGCCTACACCGGAGGGAGGCTTCAAGGAGGAGGACATCGCTTACTCCGAGAGCCAGGGCATGGAATTGGACCCGGAAACGGGCCGTGACAAATACCTCACCGATCCTGTCCCGGAGGGGAAGCCATTACCTGTGGAGCCCCAGGATGCGGAGGTCACGGATACGGAATACCACTGCATTCTCTCCATCGACTGCAAATCCATACTGAACAATATGGATAAATGCAAAGAGAATAAGCGGGAGCTGGTGCCGGAAGACGGCTGGATTTTGGAGCCTACCGAGGTTGTGTTCTTTGAAGGAGAATCTGTCTTTCAGGTTCTGAAGCGCACCTGCAAACAGCAGAAGATCCACATGGAGTTCCAGGATACCCCTATCTACAATTCAGCTTATGTTGAAGGAATCCACAATCTTTATGAATTTGACGTGGGCAATCTCAGCGGTTGGATGTACAGCGTCAACGGCTGGTACCCCAATTATGGCCCTTCGCGCTATGCCCTTAAGGATGGCGACGTGGTGGAATGGCGTTACACCTGCGACCTGGGCTTTGATGTGGGCGGCGGGTATGCCGTCAGTGGCGGAGACTCGGAAGAAGGATAAAAAAGCGGGGCGAGTTACCGATCAGGACTCGCCCCGGCGGTTCAGTTTTCAGCATCTTCGTAGAGCAGACTCAGAATCGCTTTCTTCGGCCAAATCTCCGTTTCCCAAATGCGGACAGATGTGTCGACAACCTCGCAGATCAGAGAAGGCGCATCGCCGGAGTTATCAATCACGCTGGTCCGGTCAGCGATGCGGACGAGCTTTGCCAGATTCTGCAGAGAACGGGTATACCGGCTCCGGATCTTCTCTTCCGGGACGTCGTTGCCGCCGTTACGCACCCGTTCCTGTACGCGCTGGACATTGATCTCACTGCTGCAGGTCAGCACGAAAACTGCCTGAATATCATACCCGGCTTCCTTTGCTCGCTGCAGCAGTATAAGATTCCGGTCTGTGGAAAGAACTGTCTCGAAGGTGAAGTCCTGTTTTCCATCCAGAAGGATGTTGCGGATCTTCTCGGCTTCCTGCGCAGCTTCCAGGTCGGTACAACCGGAAATGCGCTTGATATCGTCCGCATTCACATAAATGCCGACGATTGGCAGCCCCCTCGTTACCGTGGATTTGCCGGAGCCGTTGGGACCGGCGAAAACCAGGAGGCGGGGTCGGTTTCCGGAAGCATTCTCAGAGGACATATTCCACCTGACCGTCCGGATAGAACTTCATGAGCTTGCCTGTCTCGGCGTCCAGCCGGGTGACATAAGGCATGGCCGGCAGCGTATCCCGTTCCGCAACGGCCTTGCGGCAGGCAGCCTGAAATTCATCGGAATCCAACTCGAAGACGGATTTCTCCGCTGTTTCCAAACGAACAGGAAAGAAGAAGCCTTTTTCGGCATTGAATTTGCGCACAAGGATATTGATCACCGTATTCAGCGTAAGACCCATTTCCGAGGCGATTCGGGTCGTTTCCTCCCGAACCGCATCGTCCATACGGATAGAAGTCGTGGACATAATTAATTCCCCCCCTGTGCCATCAGTATAGCATATGCAGATGATGTGTGCAATACAAACGGCATCATAAATATTACCAGAAAGAAGAACGACAGATGATTCAAAGCACTAATTTTCCTCTATCTACTTACAGCATCCAGACCTGCGGAGGCTGGGGGGCACTACACAAGAATGTTGCAGACTTGGGCCTGGACGGGCTGGAGTTTATCTCCGATCCAGACAATCTTCCGGAGGATATTCCCCACAGCCTTGTGGCCGGGTATCATATGCGCTTTGACCCGGATTGGGTTGATTTTTATCGGCAAAACATAGAGGAATTAATCCGCAAATTCGGAAGCATAGAGGTTGCCAAGAGCTTTTACCGATGCAAGACGCCGGAGGACTTGATTCAGGCTTATCGCAGAGACCTACGGCTCGCTGTTCGGCTAGGCGCTCCGTATACGGTTTTTCATGTATCGGATGTATCTTTGGAGGAAGGTTATACCTATCGGTGGTTGCACACGGATTACGAAGTGCTGGATACAGCCATTGAGTTGATTAATACAATGCTCCGTAATGTGGAACCCACTTTTGATTTTCTCGTGGAAAACCAGTGGTGGCCTGGTTTCAAGTTTACCGAGCCGGAAAAAACGGAATACCTTTTGTCCAGAATTAATTATCCCCGTGTGGGGATCATGCTGGACACCGGGCACCTGATGAATACCAATTGGAAGATAAGCAGTCAATGGGAGGGTATTCGGTACATTTTAGACATGATCGAGAAGCATGGGGAGCTTTCAAAATCCATCTACGGCCTGCACTTCCATCAATCCGTCAGCGGGGCATATTGCAGAAAAAACATTGGTAAACTCCCGGAGGACTTTCCTTTAGATTACTATGAAGAGTTTTCAAGAAACTACGCTGTGATCCTCCAGATCGACCGGCATCATCCCTGGACAAATCCGGAGTGTGTGCGCATCCTAAATCGTGTGGAACCGAAGTACCTCACCCACGAACTAAGCTCTGGTCCGAATCGGACGCAGTTCAGCGCGGTGCGGCGTCAACTCCATACCATACAACATAACGGAGAGATCCCATGGTCACGAAAAAAACGGTAAATCGTTATGGCGAATAGAGATACCTTCTCCGGCTACCACCCGCTGGTGAATTTCCTGTACTTCGCTCTGGTTCTGGTATTCGGAATGTGCTTCATGCATCCGGTCTGCCTGGTGATCTCCCTGGGCAGCGCCACGGCGTACAATCTATACCTCAAGGGGAGAAAGGGACTTCTTTTCTCCCTTCGTTTCTTGCTGCCCATGATGATCCTGGCGGCGATCCTGAATCCAGCCTTTAATCATGAGGGCGTTACCATCCTGGGCTATACCCCCAACGACAATCCCATCACCCTGGAGAGCCTCGTCTACGGCGTGGCCTCCGCCGCCATGCTGGTGAGCGTGGTGCAGTGGTTCTCCTGCTACAATGAAGTCATGACTTCGGACAAGTTCGTGTACCTCTTCGGGCGGATCATTCCCGCCCTGAGCCTGGTCCTGAGCATGACCCTCCGCTTCGTTCCTAAGTTCACCGCTCAGCTGAAAACCGTTCGCACCGCCCAACAGTGCATCGGGCGGGATGTGTCCAATGGCAGCATCGTTCAGCGGGTGAAGCACGGGATCACCATACTCTCCATCCTGGTGACCTGGAGCCTGGAGAACGCCATTGAAACGGCAGACAGCATGAAAAGCCGGGGCTACGGCCTGCTTGGGCGAAGCGCCTTTTCCATCTACCGCATGGACAGCCGGGATAAGCTTGCCCTGTTGTGGATCGGCTTCTGCTGCTGGTATATTGTGTTCGGCTGGATCAGCGGCGGCTTGGAGTTTCGCTACTATCCCTCCATCAAAGGGGCGGGCTTCAGGCCGTTCCCCGTGAGTTTCCTGCTGGTCTACCTGGCCCTGTGTTTGACGCCCCTGATCCTGAACGGAAGGGAGGATGTAAAATGGAAGTGTTTACAGTCCGGGACCTGAGCTTCGCCTATCCGGAGCAAAGGCAGGTTACCCTTTCACACCTCTCCTTCTCCATCCCCCAGGGCCAATTCGTCACCCTCTGCGGGCCCTCCGGCTGCGGAAAAAGCACCCTGCTGCGGCAGTTCAAAACCGTGCTGGCTCCCGCCGGGTATCTGCGGGGGGATATCCTGTTTGAAGGAACGCCCTTGAAGGATGTGGACCAGCGTACCCAAAGCGCACGCATCGGCTTCGTGCTCCAGAGCCCGGAGAATCAGATCGTCACAGACAAGGTGTGGCATGAGCTGGCCTTCGGGCTGGAGAGCTTGGGATACAGTACGCCCACCATCCGCAGCCGGGTGGCGGAAATGGCCTCCTTCTTCGGCATCCAGACCTGGTTTTACAAGAACGTGACGGAGCTTTCCGGGGGTCAGAAGCAGCTCCTGAATCTGGCCTCCATCATGGCCATGCAGCCCTCGGTGCTGATCCTGGACGAGCCCACCAGCCAGCTGGACCCCATCGCCGCCTCGGATTTCCTGGCCACCATCGGCAAGGTGAACCGGGAGCTGGGCACCACGATCATCCTCACGGAGCATCGCCTGGAGGAAGCATTCCCGCTATCAGACCGGGTGCTGGTGATGGACCGGGGAGAACTCATTGCGGACGGAACGCCGACAGAAGTGGGCGAAGCCCTCCGGGGCAGTGGCCACGGGATGTTCCTGGCCATGCCCACAGCCATGCGGGTATGGGCCAGCGTGAACGATTCTTCTCCCTGTCCCATCACGGTACGGGACGGGCGGGACTGGCTCGCGGATTACGCAGCGCGGCATCCGCTGGGGGAGCTGCCGGAGGAGATCCTCCCTGCGGTGGGGGAGGAGACCTCCATTACCCTGGAGGACGTTTGGTTCAAGTATGACAAGGACCTGCCGGATGTGGTGAAGGGCGTCAGTCTGGAGGTCAAAAAAGGCGAGTTCCTGGCCCTCCTGGGCGGGAACGGCACCGGGAAGACCACCACCCTTTCCCTGGTGGGCGGTCTGCAGAAGCCCTATCGGGGAGAGATCCGGCTGACCGGCCGGGTGGGCACCCTGCCCCAGAATCCCCAGACCCTGTTTGTGAAGAAAACCGTGCGGGAGGACCTGTTTGAGCTCTTCCGGGGCACGGGGACGGATAAAGCCCTGCAGGAAGCCCGGGTGGCCCGGGCGGTGCAGCTCTGCCGCCTGGAGGAGCTCCTGGACCGGCACCCCTACGATCTCTCCGGGGGCGAACAGCAGCGGGCGGCCCTGGCCAAGGTGCTGCTCCTGGAGCCGGAGATCCTTCTGCTGGACGAGCCCACCAAGGGCCTGGACGCGGAGTTCAAGCAGGTCTTCGCCGTGATCCTCAAAACCCTGCAGCGCCGGGGCGTTACCGTATTCATGGTGAGCCATGACGTGGAATTCTGCGCCGCCTACGCGGACCGCTGCGCCCTGTTCTTTGACGGGAACATCGTCTCTCAGGGGAGACCGCGGGAGTTCTTTGACCGTAACAGCTTTTATACTACCTCCGCAAACCGTATTGCGCGGGATCTGCTGCCCGAAGCAGTGACGCCCAGGGATGTGATGGCCGCCTGCGGCGGCGAGCTGCCGCCCATCCCGGAGCTGCCGGAGGAAGTACCCCCTCTGCCGGAGCCGGACGCGGACAGCGCGAATGCCAAACCGAAGCGCCTCCCCCTGTGGCGGCTGATCCTAGCCGGGGTCAGCGGCATTGGTGCGATCATCCTGTTTGTCCATACGGTTTCCCATAACGATTTGTCGGTGCTGATCACGGCCAATGGTCTCACAGATAAAGCCTTCAAGGATATTCCCCTGTACCTCCTGCTGGTAGCCTGCTTGCTGGTTTGCGCCTTCTCCCTGAGCCGGAAAGCGCCTCCTCCCGTGCGGGTACAGACGCCCAAGGAGAAACGGCAGCTCTCAAAGCGCACCCTGACCGCAGCGGTCTCCATCCTGCTGTTGATCCCCCTGACCATCTTCATCGGCGCGTACTACCTGGGCGGGAAGCAGTATTACCTCATTGCCCTGCTGATCCTGCTGGAAACCATGCTGCCCTTCTTCCTGGTATTCGAGGGAAGGAAACCCCAGGCCCGGGAGCTGGTGGTCATCGCCGTCCTCTGCGCAATCGGCGTGGTGGGCCGGGGAGCCTTCTTCATGCTGCCCTCCTTCAAGCCGGTGCTGGCCTTGGTGATCATCTCCGGCGTGGCCTTCGGCGGGGAGGCGGGCTTCCTGGTGGGGGCCATGACCATGGTGGCCTCCAATGT
>CAMZJG010000005.1 GCA_947307505.1 uncultured Clostridia bacterium
AAATCCATACCAAATGGGCGTATGAATGGGCGTAAACAACCTTGCGAAAAAAGAGTCCAACGCATAATGAATATGAAAGAAACACCTGTACCAGCAACGATCGAGCCCGTGCATGGTACAGGTGCTTTTTTGTTTGATAGAACAGCCGACTGTTCCAAGGATATGATCATTTTTCCCGTTTTTTTGCTGGTATTGGGATTGCGTTTCCCCTTCATAGCTTCTTTTGGCACATCATACACGATTATAGCTTGATCGTCCCGAGTTATGTCGCCGCTTCTTTTGTATCATTGATCCTCCTCCGCTTAAGCTCTGACAGGCTTTTGTTTTTCCAATTCTGTACCATGCGCCGCATCTTCTGCGACATAACAACTACCACACTTTCTTTGAAAAGTCCAGCGCAAAAAACGAATTCCCTCGTTATTCTGACTGCGCATCAGGCTGAAGATAAGCCAACGCCGAGGCAGATGCCTCGGCGCCGGGCTGGGGAAAAGGAAAGAAGAGAAACAATGGAAAGGCATACTTGTGATGTGCCGCAAGGCATCAAGCTGCTTTCAATCGTTTAATAGTTATCTGCATGGATCTCAAAAAAGCTCTGGGGATGGGCACAGACCGGACAGAGCTGGGGGGCTTTGGTGCCAACCACAATATGGCCGCAGTTCCGACACTCCCAAACCTTGACCTCGCTCTTCCGGAAGACTTCCTGCAGCTCGACGTTCTTCAGCAAGGCACGGTAGCGCTCCTCGTGCTTCTTCTCGATGGCGGCTACCATGCGGAACTTGACTGCCAGCGCGCGAAAGCCCTCCGCTTCCGCAGTGGCGGCAAAGCCCTCGTACATGTCCGTCCACTCATAGTTTTCGCCGTCCGCGGCGGTGTTCAGATTCTCCGCGGTGTCTCCGATGCCGTTCAGTTCTTTGAACCAGAGCTTGGCGTGCTCCTTTTCGTTGTCGGCTGTCTTCAGGAAGAGCTCAGCGATCTGCTCAAAGCCGTCCTTCCTGGCTCTGGACGCGAAATAGGTATATTTGTTGCGGGCCATGCTCTCTCCCGCAAAGGCAGCTTCCAGATTCTTTTCAGTCTGTGTGCCGGCATAGGGATTCTTCTTCGTATTCATTCTCTTTTTGCCTCCTATGTAATTGGTTGATGTCTTGCGTGACGGCTGCGCGGTTATGCCAACGCTCCCCAGATCAACTCCCAGGCCTCCCTGGCATAGCGGTCCGCCTCCAGCCAGTAGGCCTTCTGGCAGATCTCGATGGTCACGTATTCCTGATAACCGGCCTCAGCCAGCTCCTGCAGGTTCTGGAGCAGGGGCAGATTTCCCTCCCGGAAGCCGATGTGCCCGCAGACGCTGCGGCCAAGGCTGTAAACACCGGGCAAACTCTTTTCTCCGACGGTCTTTTCGCGCAGTACGGTATTGCCCAGATGCACGTGTCGGATGTTCTCCAGGCCCAGAATCCGGATATCCCTGGCCACGCTGTCGTCGAACTGAGCCAGCTGCACGGTGTCCAGCATCAGCTTGAAATTGGGGTGATCCACCAACTCCAGGACCTCCCGCTGCTGTTCGGCGGTACTCATAAACAGGGCATCCATTGGCGTCTGGGTCTCCAGAGCCAGCACCACGCCGTTGTCCGCCGCTGCCTGCGCCAGTTCCCGGGCGGAGGACACAAAACGGTCCCGAATCCGTTCCGGCGGCTCCTCCATGGTGCCGTTGCCCGGGCAGAGCAGCAGGGTCGGCGCGCCCAACAGCGCCGCAGCCTCCAGACAGCGCTTCATATGATCCAGACTCCACCGGCGCAGGGAAGACTCCGCGGCGCTGATGTTCACAGGGTAGTTATTCTGTTCCGGGCAGAAGCAGACCACCTTCAGGCCTGCGTCGGCAATCTTTCGGGCAGTCTCCCGCAGGTATTCCTCGCTTTGAATCCCTGGGAGAAAATGGGGCTTCGCCCCCCAGATCTCGATGTTCGTCAGGCCCAAGTCCTGCACGGAGCGCAGAAAGTGATCGAAGGACCAGGCGGTATAGTGATAATTACCGATGGCGATCTGTTCTTTTTTCAGCTTCATAGGCTTCCTCCTCTGAAAAAGCGAAAAGATCCTGTTCTGATTCTCCGCTTTGACCCTCCTGCGTTGCCGATTACTGCGCCAGAAGCTGTGCTGCCTCAGCCTGAACGGCCTTGACCTGCTCGGGGGTCATATACTTGATTTCACTGTTCTCCATGGAGCAGTCGGAGCGCTGGATGTAGACGATCTTGGAGTCTCTCTGGGTGATGGAATAGAACCACTGTCCCATGCCCACATGCGCGACCTTGCCGATCTCCATGGGAGTCAGCTCGATGTTGGTAAAGCCGCCGTCCGCCTCGTCGGCGGTGATCAGCAGGGCTTTGCCTGCCACCAGAATGAACTGTTCATCGGTGGTGTGGTGGATTTCCAGCTTCTCGACGCCGGCGATATCGTTGTCCGGCTTCCAGTTTTTGATGCTGACGCTCCACTCATTGTTCCGATAGACCTGCTTGATGCCTTCGGCGTTGTTTTCAAAGATTTCAGGTTTCATAATCGTTCTCCTTCCGGTTATTCATAGGGATTGAAGATTTGGATGATTTTGGTGGCCTGGGCCTTGCCTCGGGCCATACACTGGGGCACGCTTTCCCCCAGGCTGAGGCCATAGGTGAAGCCGGCAATATAGGAGTCCCCGGCGCCGACGGTGTTGCAGACCGGCACCCGCTCGGCGGTCTCCCGGTAGAAGACCTTTCCGTCCCAGGCCAGGCTACCGTGCTCGCCCAGCATGGCGATCACGCAGCCTGCGCCCTTGCCCTGGGTCTTTACCAGGAAATCCCGGATATAGTCGTCGTCTCCGTCATAGGAGAAGAACGCGTAGTCGATATAGGGCAGCACCAGATCGTTGGTCTCGAGGGTCAGGCGCTTGGAGAAGTCGTAGACCCAGATCTGACCGGGCCGCTTGAGCGCCGGGAGATAGCGGTGGACCTTGCACCAGCGCTCGCAATAGACGATATCGAAATCCCGGACAAAGGCCTGGTCCTCCTCGGACAGCTCGATCTCCTCCATGGCGTTGCCCACGAAGGACAGATGCACCCGGTCGCCGTCCACGATGGCCATCTTTGCCATACCGGTGGGCTTGTCTGACTGCTTGATCACCCGCAGGGGAATGCCCCGCTCAGAGCACTTTTCC
Organism: uncultured Clostridia bacterium; assembly: GCA_947307505.1. Next base: position 3,179 of record CAMZJG010000005.1, read on the forward strand.
CGGAGGGCGTCGGCAAAGAAGTCGTTGCCCAGGATGGTCATCTCCGTGATCTCGCCGCCCAGAGCCCGGTAGTTGAAGGCGAAGTCGATGCTGTTGCCTGTGGTATAGAAGCGGTCCTGCTTATAATATACGTCGATGCAGTTGTCCGCCATGGCAATGGTTCTTTTCATGCTGTGCTCCTTCCTTATTCTCCCATGACGTAGACCAGATACCGCCGCCGCTTGATTCCGTCGTACTCACAGAAATAGAGATCCGCGGCGCTGCCCAGGATCAGTCTGCCATCCACCAGCGGAAGCACCGCGTGGTTCCCGGTCAGCAGAGATTTCAGATGTCCCGGCGTGTTGCCGCCGATGGTACCGTAGCTGGGCAAGTAGTGGTTGTGGTTGAAGGGATAGTCCGAGGGGATCAGCCGCTCCAGCTGCTCCTCAATATCCTTTTCCACGCAGGGGAGACTTTCGTTGATGGTGATGCCGGTGGTGGTGTGCTGGGTGATAACGAAGGCGACGCCATTGCGGATGCCGCATTTCTCGGCAAAGTGCCGAACGGGCTCCGTGATGCGGATCAGCTGAAATTCCGCGTCCGCGATCACGGTAAAATACTCCAAAGCGGTTTTCACAGCTTCTCCTCCCTTCCCAGAAAGCGCAGGGCGTTGCGCCAGCAGATCTTTTCCATCACGTCCGGCCGCAGGCCCAGGGCCTCCAGACCCCGCTTGGCCCGAACCGGACGGATACGCGGGCTGTCGGACCCAAACATCAGCTTGTCCGCCAGATTGTGCTCCACCCAGTATTCGCCCATATCCTCCTTGAACACCTTGTGATAGAGCTGTACCGGTCCGTCGAAGTTCATCAGGGCGGTGTTGGCGTAGGCGTTGGGATACTTGATGAGCAGGGCGGCGGTCTCCTGGACCCAGGGCCAGCCCACGTGGGTCAGGCAGAAGTTGATCTCCGGGAACGCCGCAATCAGCTCCTCAAAGTCCGCAGGGCGGGCATAGCGGGAGAAGGCATCCTTCTCCAGGCAGAAGCCGCTGTGGAGCACCACGGGCTTCCCGTATTCCCTGCAGATCTCACAAAGGCGGAAGATCCTCTGATCCCATGGATAGAGGCGGCATTTCGCGGTGTTGAGGGTCAGGCCCGCAAGTCCCAGCTCGGTAAAAGCCCGCCGCAGCTCCTCCGCCGCGTCCTCCCGCCGGGGATCCACAGAGGCAAAGCCGATGAAGATCTCCGGCTCCAGGGCAACTAGCTCCGCAAGCTCCTCGTTGCTGATGGCGCTTTCCCCTTTTTCAAAGGAGCAATCCTCTCCCAGCAGGAAAACACTGCGGATCTCCGCCAGACCCAGCTGCTTCTTCAGCAGGGGCAGATCCACCGGGCTCATCAGATGGTAGTTCATCTCCTCGCAGCGAAAAGCAAAGCGCTCCCGGTCGGCGCAGATCGGCGCGAAAAGAGCCGGATGGATATGGGTGTCGATGACGGTACTCATGGCCGGTAATCCTTCCATTCCTCGGTGTTGGCCACAAGCCAGTCAATGCACTGGTCCACGGCCTTATCCGGGTCGATGTAGTACTGACGGTCGGTGAGCTCGAAGCAGCAGACGCCCTGGTAGTTCAGCCGGCGCAGATCCTCGTAGTACTGCTTCATCGGGAAACTTCCATGCCCGGGGACGGTGTGGCCCCGGTCGTTGAAGTGGACGTAGCCCAGCTTGCTGCCCAGGCTCCTGAAGTAGTCGTCCAGACTCTGACCTGCAAAGGTCATCTGGTCCGTATCCACCATGCCCAGTACGTTGGGCATGCCAAGCTCCCGAAGCATCTGCGCGATGTCCTCGCTGGTGTTGAGGACTTGGGTGGTGGTATCCTTGCATTCCTCCAGGAAGAGGGTCACGCCCTTGCGGGCGCTGTATTCCGCCAGCTGCCGGAGACTCTCCCGGGTATTGTCCCATGCCTCCTGTCGGGGGGCGTCAAAATAGCCGAAGCCGATGCTGATCTGCACGTTGGGGCATTCCAGATACTCCGCAGTGTCGATGGCCCGCTGATAGTAGCGCAGGGAGGACTCCCGGGTTTCCCGGTTCTGGGTAGCGAAGTTGCAGGGGTAGGTGCAGTTTTCCGGCGTGATGGCGTAGACCTTCAGCCCCCGGCGGCGGATCTCCTTGTCCAGCTGAAGCAGATCCCCCAGCGCATAGTCAAAGGGGTTGAGCTGTGGCGCGCTCATATACAGATCAAAGGTGTCAAAGGGCGAGCGCTCCAGTTTGTCCAGGAACTGTTTCGGGCTGTAGCGCAGGTAGTGAAGGGTCATGGGTATGAATTTCATTTGATTGCCTCCAATACATTGGTCAGATAATCCAGATAGGCGTCAGTGGCCTTGTCCGGGTCGATGTAGTACTCCCGGCTGCAGAGCTCACAGGAGCACCAGCCCTCGTAGCCCCGAGCCTTCAGCGTCTCAAAATACTGCTTCATGGGCAGGCCGCCGGTGCCGGGAACGGTATGGCCCGCGTCGCTGAAATGGACGAAGCCGTATTTGTTGCCGAGATTGTCAAAGTAATCGTTGATATCCTCTCCGGCCAGAGCCATCTGATCGGTGTCTGAGAGGCCCTTCAGGTTGTCCGCGCCCACGTCGTCCAGGAAGCGGCGCAGCTCCCTGCTGGTCACAATCAGATTGGTGGTTGTGGTCTTACAGGTCTCCAGGAAGATGTTGACGCCCTTGCGCTTGGCGTAGGTGCACAGCTGCTGGAAGGCCTCCACCTGTCTGGCCCAGCCCGCCTCACGGTCGCCGTCGAAGTAGCTGGAGCCGGGGCACATCTGGATGTTGGGGAAGTCCAGGAAGGCAGCGGTGTCGATCATGCGCTGGTAATACCGGATCGTGGATTCCCAGGTAATGCGGTTGGAGCTGCCCAGGTTCACCGGATAGGCGCAGTTTTCAGCCGTCAGCACATAGGGCGTCAGATGGCGATCCTTGATGTCCCGGTCCAGTTGAATCAGGTCTCCCAGCCGATAGTCGAAGGGATTGAGCTGCGGCGCGGTGCAGTAGATATCCAGACCGTCCAAAGGCGAGCGCTCCATCTTGTCCAGGTATTTCCGGATCGGATAGCGCAGATAGTGATAGCTCATCAGGGTGAATTTCATGGGGTTCTCCCTTCTCCCGCCGGATCGGCGGGCAAATGATTCAGAAGAAACGGCGTATCCACAGATCTGCTTGGCAGGCAGGGATACCGCAGATACGCCGTTTGCGGGGGGAAAATGAGAGACAAGCAGAATGTCGGATCAGAAGATGATCACGCCCAGCACATAGGCGACCACGGCGTTTACCACAGCCATGACAAGTCCGGGCAGCAGATAGCTGGTGTTGAAGACAAACTTGCCTATCTTGGTGGTGCCGGCGGTGTCGAAGGCGATGGCAGCCAGGCTCTCAGAAGCGGCGGGGATCAGGAAGTGGGAGCCGATGGTGGCCCAGCCGGCCAGCAGCACGGGAGGCGCGATGCCCAGGGCCAGGCCCAGGGGGATCACAATGGCCGTGGTAGACGCCTGCGAGGTGGTGATGTTGCCCACCAGGTAACAGGCGAGGATAAAGATCCAGGGGTACTTGTTGGTAAAGCCGGAGACCACCTCGGTCAGGTAGCTGGACTGGGAGCCGATGAAGATGTTGACCATCCAGCAAAGGCCGATGGTGATGACGGCGGCAAACACGCCGGACTGGAAGACCTGAGTCTTCAGAATCGCGTCGGGCTTCTGCTTCCGCATGAGCAGGGCGATCACTGCAGCCGCCACCAGCATGAAGATCTGGATGATGTCAGTCATGCCAAGGGCATTTCCGTCGCCCAGGACGGGGCGGAGAGAGGGAATGGCGCCGAGCACGACCACGCAGACCATGGCGCCGAGGAAGACGAGTACGGAGATCTTGCTGACCTTGCTGAACTTGCTGAAGTCGATCTTCTTTTCCTCATGCTTCTCTTCGAGCTTGAGGGTGCCGTCAGCGACACGGCGCTGGAACTCGGGATCATCAGCCAGCTCCTTGCCCTTTTTGAGCATGACGACGCCGGCAGCGATGGAGCCCAGCAGCGTGGCGGGGATCATGACCAGCAGGATCTTGACCATGCCGATGCCGGAGCTTTCCATGAAGCCGATCAGGGCAGCCATGGCAGCGGCCAGAGGCGTGGCGCAGACCGCGTTCTGGGAGGAAACGATGGATGCAGCGATGGGACGCTCGGGACGGATGCCGTTTTCAATGGCCAGCTCGTTGACGATGGGCAGAATGCTCCATACGATGTGGCCGGTGCCGCAGCAGAAAACGAAGATCCAAGAGACGATGGGCGCCAGAATGGTCACGGACTTGGGATGCTTGCGGAGGATCTTTTCGGCGATAGCAACCAGGTAATCAATGCCGCCGATGGCCTGCATGGCGCCGCCGGCCAGCACGACGCAGAGGATGATGCGAAGAACGGTGAGGGGAGGATCAGACATCTGGGCGCGGAAGATAAAGGTAAAGATGAACACGCCGATGCCGCCTGCCAGGGTGAGAAAAATGCCGCCTTTTCGGACGCCCCAGAAAATCAGGGCGAGCAGAACGAGAAGCTCAATCCAGAATAACATTTCTATTATCTCCTTTCAATTACTGACGGGGAGCTTCGGCCCCGTCTCCCGTATTGTTTGACCCTGTACGGGGCAGGGAAATAAACAATGATTTAGTTTCTGTTGTCAATGATACGGCCTGCGATGGGCACGCCGTAGCCGAAGGCGCCTTCCATGCCGCAAACCTTCGCGGCAAAGGCAGCGCCCTCCCGCATGGCTTCCACCAGCGTCTCGGACCGGTCCTCGCCGCCGTCCGGGAAGCGCTCCCCGCCCAGACCCTGCTTCAGCAGGCAGCTGAGGAAGGTGGCGAAGTAGGAGTCGCCGGCGCCCATGGTGTCGAAGACGTCGTCGGAGAGAACCGCCGGGGCATAGTAGAAGCGATCCCGGTACAGCAGCCAGGAGCCCTCCTCGCCGATGGTACCCAGCACCAGGGGTACGCCGTAGGAGGCCGCCTTTTTCATCTCCCGCTCCCGGGCCTCTTTGTCCAGATGTGCGCAGGAAAGCAGAGCGACCTGGATGTGGGGGCAGATCCGGGCGAGATACTCGTCGGTCCAGCGCAGGGAGAAATCATAGGCAATGGGCACGCCCGCAGAAGCGATCAGGGGAAGGTCGTCCTCCACATAGGCGTTGAGATCGGAATAGATCAGGTCGAAGCCCTTGATATAGTCCAGATCCTCCTGCGTGAAGCCGTAGGGGTTGACCGCGGCCACGCCGCCCTTGTTGGAGCCGATGAAGACCCGGTCGCTGCCCGCCAGCGTGACGCAGGCAAAGCCGTTTTCGCCCTCAAAGCTCCGGCAGCGGCTGCGGTCGATGCCCAGGGCGTCCAAGGTGTCCTTCAGGCACTGCGCCACCTCGTCGGAACCGAACTTGCCCAGGAAGGCGGCCTCCACCCCGTTCATCACGGCGTAGGCGCAGGTGTTGACGGCCTGGCCGCCGGGGTACATCTTGCCGCGGGAGAGGTACTTGTCACAGACGTCGTCTCCGATGGCCAGAAGTCTTGCTTTCTTCATGTCCGTTCCCCCTTCCACAATCAGTACGGGACCTTCCACATATAGCGGCGGGTGCTGAGCGGATGGCAGCGCTCTTCGGCCAGAGCGTGGTTATAGATGGGATAGACATTGTTGAACAGGGAGTGGTTGAAGTAGTCCACCACATTGGCGTCGATCACGGACAGGCCAAGCTCCTTGGCGTCCAGGATCTCCAGGCGCTTGCCGTAGCTGCGCAGGAAGCGGAGCGCACGCTCGTCCAGCTCCCGGGTCGTGCCCTCGTTGATCTGGATCACGAAGGGGACGTTGGCGTCAGTGACCTCAAAAGGTCCGTGGAAGAATTCGCCGGTATGGATGCAGGCGGACTGGATCCACTGCATCTCCATGAAGATGCAGATGCTCTCCATATAGGCCGCGCCCCAGGCAGCGCCGCTGCCCATGGTGTAGATGAAGCTGTCGTCCCTGTATTCCCTGGCAAAGGCCAGCGCGCGCTCAGCCACCTGACGGCGCGCCTTGCGGATCACGGCGGTGATCAGCTCCAGGCCCTGATAGTAGGCCTCGTAGTGGGCGTAGCCCTCGCTGCGCTGTACGGTTTCCACCGCCAGGGTCAGCGCGCAGAGGGTCTTCTCTCCGGCGTAGTCGATGTCGCCAGCCAGGTGATCGGGGCTGGCGTCAAACTCATAGCGCACCACGTAATCGCCGTAGGGGATGATTTCGGAATTCTCCAGCCAGGTCAGCAGAATGACCGCCGCGCCCTTTTCCTTGCCCAATTTTGCCGCGGCAATGGTTTCCGGGGTATTGCCTTTGTGGCAGGAAAGGCATATGATGGAGTTGGGTCCGAAATCCTTAGGGGTGCTGTGCAGGAACTCGTTGCTGCTGATGACAGCGCTGCGGAGAACGGTGCTCTCCCGCTGCATGAAGTTCGCCGCCGGTACCAGAGCGCCGAAAGAGCCGCCGCAGCCGACGTAGTACAGGGACTTGACGCCGCCTGCTTCTTTTTTGTCCTCGAAAATCCTTGCTGTGATCTCGCGGATCTGTTCTGCCTGTTTGACCATGACTGTTTCCTCCTGTTTTTAATTTTCTATATTGTGTTGGTTTGTATTGCTTTGTATGGCTTCATATTATACTATGACAATACAATTGTCAATACATTTCTTGCTTTTTCTGCTTTTTTGGCATTTTGTACAGTTTCATCTCACAATAATTGTAAAAATTCCACGATTCAATGCATTCCATTTTCCTGCCGATCCACCGATTCGTAGGGATTCTCCGAGAAAAACCAGAGAAATCGTGATTCGCTCTTTACAAGCGAAACAATATTTGATATAATCTGTATGTAACAAAGCAAGTACAAACCTACACGCGCAAAGAGGACAAGTATGATGGAACAGATCAACAAGAGCAGTTCGATTCCCCTGTATCAGCAGTTATACGAGAAGCTGCGGGACGAAATCAACGAAGGCCGATATCCCGCCGGCAGCCGCCTGCCCACGGAGGCGGAGCTGAGCGAGGCCTATCAGGTCAGCCGCGTTACGGTACGGAAGGCGATGGAGCAGCTGGAAAAGGAGGATTTGCTGGTCCGCAAGGTGGGCAAGGGCACCTTTGTGCGGGAGCATAAGTTTTCACGGCAGCTCAACGCCGTTATGAGCTTTTCCGAGATGTGCCGCAGCTTGGGCTTCGCGCCCGGCGCCAAGACCATCAAAACAGCCTTTGAGACACCGTCTCCCAAGGATATTGATCGCTTGGGTCTTTCCGACCAGGCGGAAATCCTGGTGATCGACCGAATCCGCTACGCCGATACCATGCCCGTGGTGCTGGAGACTGCCAAGTTCACAGAGGATTTTTTCTTCCTGTTCGACGAGGATCTGAACAATCGTTCTCTGTATGAGATCATTCGCCAGCGCAAGGGTATCGAGTTTAACAACTCCGTCAAACGGCTCGAGGTAATCTTTGCCAACTACCAGGAGGCCCGCTATCTTGGCCTGTCAGTGGGGTATCCCCTGCTGAAGATCAGCAGCGTCGTCACCGATTCCACCGGCAGCTTCCGCTATATCAGCATTCAGCGCTGTGTGGCGGACAAATTCGAGATCGTCATTTGATACAATTAAAATACAATTAAATCTAATGCAGCCTCCGGTTCCCACTTTGTGGAAACGGAGGCTGCTGTTTTTATAGATTTGTAAATATGTATTGACAATCTCTCCGTCTTATGGTACGCTTTTATTGTAATACAATATGATACATAATACAAAAAACAAAACAATCGGAGGGATCTTTATGTGGACACAAGAACTGTTTGGCGTTGAAAAACCCATCATCGCGCTGCTGCATCTGGACGCCATGCCCGGAGACCCTGGCTTCTGCGGCAAACTGGAAACCGTGCTCGCCCATGCCCGGGCGGATCTGGAGGCGCTGCAGGCCGGCGGCGTGGACGGCATCCTTTTTGCCAATGAATTCAGCAGACCCTATCAAGCCGTACCGGACATTGCCATGATCTCCGCCATGGCCTATATCATCGGAAATCTGCGCTCCGTTCTGGATCGGCCCTTCGGCGTCAATGTGGTAAAGAATCCCATCGCCACCATCGACCTGGCCGCCGCCACCGGCGCCAGCTTTGCCCGAAACAGCTTTTCCGGCGCTTACGCAGGCGAGTACGGTCTGTTCTCCGCCAGCAGCGGCGAGGCTGCACGACACCGGCAGGCTCTGGGGATTCCGGGAATGAAGCTGCTCTACAAGGTCAATCCGGAATCTGATGCCTTCCTGGCGCCGCGGGATCTGCGGGTTGTGGCCAAGTCCATCCTCTACGGCGGCTTCGCAGACGGTCTGTGCGTATCCGGCTCCGCTGCCGGCAGCGAGCCGGACGACGCCCTGCTGGCTTCTATCTATGAGGTCGCCAGGGGCAGCGGCGTACCCGTGTTCTGCAATACCGGCTGCAATCACCGCAACGTCCATGAGAAACTGAAGCTCTGCGACGCGGTATGCATGGGCACAGCCTTCAAGGGCCCGGACGGACGGGTCGTAACGGAGAAGGTCCGCAGCTTCATGGAAACCGTGGGCCAGATCCGCGCCGGGCTCTGAGCAGGAGGACGATCATGGAGAAGCGATATTATCTGGGAATCGACGTCGGCACATTCAGCTCCCGGGGCATCCTGCTGGACGAGGACTTCCACCTGGTCGCGGACGAATCCGTCCCGCACGGCATGGACAACCCCGCTCCCGGGTATTTCGAGCACGACGCCCTGGGGGTGTGGTGGGCCGATTTCTGCAAACTCAGCCGCGTCTTGCTCCAGCGCAGCGGGATCTCTCCCCGACAAATCGCCTGTGTGGGAGCCAGCGCTTTGGGCACAGATTGTCTGCCGGTGGATGAGAACTGCGAACCCTTGCGGCCCGCCATCCTCTACGGCATCGACGCCCGCGCCTCCAAGGAAGCCGACTGGCTCACGGAATACTATGGAGCCGAGCGGGTACGACAGCTCTTCGGCCATCCCATCTGCTCCGGAGATACAGCCACCAAGATCCTCTGGATTCGGCGGCATGAGGCGGAAATCTATGCCAGAACCTATAAATTTCTGACCGGCAGTTCCTTCCTGGCGGCCCGGCTCACCGGACGTTATACCATCGACCAGTTCCTGGCAAAGGGCTCCTTCCGGCCTCTCTATCTTGCCGACGGAAGTGTCAACGAAGCGGAATGCGGCCTCTATTGCCGTCCGGACCAGCTGGCTGAGGCCTTGCCGGTGACGTCGATCATCGGCGGCGTCACGGAAAAGGCCGCTGCGGAGACCGGGCTGGCGCCCGGCACGCCCGTCATCGTCGGCACCGGCGATTCCACCGCCGAGGCCATCAGCGTGGGTCTGGTGGAGCCTGGAACCGCCTTCTTCCAATACGGCTCCTCCATGTACTACTATTACTGCATCGACCGGGCGGTGGAGAGCCATGTCTCCCCGGAAGGCAACGGCCGTCTCAACGGCAGCAAGGTCTTCACCGTGCCCGGAACCCATGTGCTGGGCGACGGCACCAACGCCGCCGGGACCCTGACCCGCTGGGTGCGGGACCTGCTCTATGCCCCGGAGCTGGCCGCTGAGGCCGCCGGCGGCGAGAACGCCTACGCCGTCATGGCCCGGGAGGCAGCCCGGGTGCCCCGCGGGGCCGACGGGCTGATGATGCTGCCCTATATCTACGGGGAGCGGAGCCCGCTCCAGGATCCCCAGGCTGTAGGCCTGCTCTTCGGGCTGCGGGGCAGTCACGGCCGCGCCCACATCAACCGGGCCGCCCTGGAGGCGGTGGGGTATTCCACGCTCCAGCACCTGGCGCTCTTCCGGGAGCTGGGTCTGCCGCCCAAACGCATCATTACTGCAGGCGGCGGCACGAAGAACCGCACCTGGATGCAGATCGTCTGCGATATCTGCGGTCTGCCCATCACGATCCCGGAGAGTTGGCAGTGCTCCGCCTTCGGCGACGCCATGCTGGCGGCCCTGGGCGCGGGCCGACTGGCCGACTTCTCCGACCTGCGCCGCGCTCTGCCGCGCGGCACTGTCCTGGAGCCTGACGAAGCCGCTCACGCCTTCTACGCCGCACGTTATCCCCTGTTCCGGGACCTCTACCTGGACAACCGGGATAAGATGCACGCCCTGGCGGCGCAGCTCTGAGGTACGCACGATGGAGCTTCGCTGCGTACTCTTTGACTTTGACGGAGTTGTGGCGGACACGGAGCCGTCAAACACCCGCTATTTGGAACAGGCGCTGGCCGTCTTTGGCCTGAAGCTGAACGACGAGCAGCGACAGGCCCTCATCGGCGTGAACGGCCTGGACTTCATCCGTCCGCTTCTCGAATCCGCAAAGCCCCCGGTCAGCGACGAAAGCTATCTTGCCGAGCGGCAAAGGCAGGGAAACACCTATGAAAACAGCCCGGATTTGAAAGCGCAGCCCGGCCTCCGGGATTTCCTGGGCCTGCTGCGCAGCGCGGGGATCAAGACCGGGCTGGTCAGCTCCACCAGCTCCCGTCTGATCCTGGCCGCGCTGAATCGCCTGGCCCTGGCCGATCAGTTTGACGCGATCCTCTGCGGAGATATGGTCCGGCGGAAGAAACCGGACCCGGAGGGCTACCGTCGGGCAATGGAGCTGCTGCAGGTCCCGCCGGAATGCTGCGTCGTGATCGAGGATTCCCCGGTTGGCATCCGGGCGGGACTGGGCGCCGGAGCCTGGGTGGTGGGCTATGAAGGGGCGTCCGTTCCGCAGAACACCGGTCTGGCGCAGGACCGCGTGAAAAGCTTTTTCGACTGTTCCAGCCTTCCCGTCTTTCGGGAAGCGCTGGCGAAGCCCTATATATGTCATCAAATGACTGCGGAGGAGAAAGAATTATGAAAAAACTCGGCTTCGGCCTGATGCGGCTGCCTCTGCTGGATCCCGCTGATGAGAGAAGCATCGACCTGGAACGCTTCAAGCAAATGGCGGACCTGTTTCTGGAAAGGGGTTTTACCTACTTTGATACAGCGATCGGTTATCACGGTTTTGAAAGCCAGCGGGCGGTCAAAACCGCTCTCGTAGACCGCCATCCCCGGAATCGCTTTGCCCTGGCAACCAAGCTGCACAACAATTTTGTACATTCCTTAGAGGATCGGGACCGCGTTTTCAACGAACAGCTGGAGCTGACCGGCGCGGGGTATTTCGACTATTATCTGCTGCATGGCATCAAGGCCGACAGCTACCCGATCTATGAACAGTATGACTGCTTCAACTGGCTTCTGGAGAAGCAGCGTCAGGGCCTGGTGCGGCACGTGGGCTTTTCCTTCCACGACACGGCGGAGCTGCTGGACCGGATCCTGACGGAGCACCCGGAGATGGAATTCGTGCAGATCCAGCTCAACTATCTGGACTGGGAGAGCGAATGGATCCAATCCCGCGCTGTCTATGAGACTGCGGTGAAGCACGGCAAGGACGTGATCGTGATGGAGCCGGTGAAGGGCGGCACCCTGGCCCGACTGCCTGCGGAAGCGGAAGCCCTTCTGAAAGCCGCCGCGCCGGAACAGTCGATCCCCTCCTGGGCGATCCGCTTCGCGGCCAGCCAGGAAAACGTCAGGATGGTCCTCTCCGGCATGAGCTCCCTGGAGCAGATGGAGGACAATCTGCGGACCATGGAGAACTTCCGGCCCTTATCCGGGCAAGAGCTCGCCCTGACAGCCCGGGCGGCGGAGATCATCAACCAGAAGATTGCCGTTGCCTGCACAGCCTGTTCCTACTGCACGGACGGCTGCCCCATGCAGATCGCCATTCCCAAGTATTTCTCCCTCTACAACGAAGATATGCGGGAGGATCTGGCGCAGAAGGGCTGGACCGCCAACTATTCCAATTATAATAAGCTCACAAGAACGCACGGCAAAGCCGGCGACTGCATCGGCTGCGGCCAGTGCGAGGGCGTCTGTCCCCAGCACCTGCCCATCGTCTCGCTGATGCAGCAGGTTTCCGCTCATTTTGATCGTTGAGCGCAGAGACAAGCTTGGCTTGACAGAGAAAGGAATCAAAGCATGAAGAAGAGAAAGCTTTCCCTGGCAACGCAGATCTTCATTGCGCTGCTTCTGGGCATCATCGCGGGCATCTGCCTGATGAAGAACGCCGACATCGCCACCTCCTACATCAAGCCCTTCGGTACGATCTTTCTGAACCTGATCAAGTGGGTCGTCACGCCGCTGGTCTTCTTCTCGATCATGGCTGGCGTCATCTCCATGCGTGACATCCGCAAGGTCGGCTCCATCGGCGTCAAAACCATCGTCTACTATGGGGATCAATGATTTCTCGTGGACGGAAAAGCTCATAGGTGACGACGGCGTTTTGAAAATAGCTGTGGATGAGTTCCGTGGGACGGTTCAATTTTATGTTGACGAATACCACCGCCTCCTTGCCGATGGGTTGACGCAACAGGCTGCAGCAGTTGAGAAAAAGCTGTGGTCTTATCGTCGCGGAAAAGAGGACAATCGCTGAAGGAACGAGCTGATAGAATTCCTCGTGAGGAATAATATCCTGCCCAAGTATGGGTTTCCGGTAGATAATGGGCTTCCTGCGTAGACGCCGCTGACCGATTGGTCGGAAAACCGCCCGACAGGGGACGGAAAACCGCCCTATCCGGGGCAGAAAACTGCCCTCTAATAGAATAAAGAATAAAAATATAAGAAAGATATGTCTGCCGTTTGGAAAAGAAACGGCGCTCCCGGGAAGCAGATTCGCTTCTCCGGAAGAGTCGTTTTTCGTGAAACGCATGTATTGCTGTACGGCTTTTGTCGCAGCAAGCAACGTCTGTGTACGTACAGACCGCTTATCAGGGAGCGCCCTGAAACCCCACATAAACATCCCCCAAAGAATTCAGTTGACGCCGTAAACCGTCAACGTACGTTTTCGCCGAACTTTTTTTCATTTTCCTCTTGCTTTTTCAAAATAATCGTGTATAATAAGCTTATCCGATGCAGGTTGTATCGGATAGAGGAAAGGAGGTACGGTATGCGATCCAAGAGTCCGGAGCTGATGGAGGCCATTAAGGCATTCGTCAACAGGTATTACCGCGAGCATCACACCGCGCCTTCCACGCAGACCATCGGCGCTGCGGTCGGCGTCACCCGGAATACCGT
>CAMZJG010000006.1 GCA_947307505.1 uncultured Clostridia bacterium
CGCTTTTCGGAAATGTCAATCTGTTCAAGTACCTTAAATTCAGGTTTTTTTCAGGAGGCAAACTATATTTTCCCCACAAACATGAAAATACCCCGGGCCCGCTATGACAGCGGTCCCAGGGATACGTTGCTTTTGTTAATCCATATGTCGGGGAGGGATGGGAGGAAGAAAACCCATGCCGGGATGGCGCTCCATGGGCCCCCGCGGGGCATCTCAATTCCCTTCCCTTTCCGCTGCCGAGCCAATTGCTTCTGTACCTAACGATTTGTATGATACACCCATAACCGCCTTTTGTCAGGGTACCTAATTCATTCATTTTTTCAGTTTTCTTTCCCTTCCGTCTTATAGAGCGAAATAGACCTGCCGCAGTATGCGGCAGGCATGGTGCAGTACGTTCATTCCCGCGGTTGCAGAAGCGCCTCTCTCACATCCGGCACCCCCAGCAGGTCTTCCAGTATATCCCGCAGATGGACCGGCTCCGCCTGTTCCCGGTTCAGAGCCGCCGCCACCAGCAGGGCAAATTCCCGATCCTCCGTCAGATCCTCTACTCTGCCTGCAGGGCTTCCGTCCTCCTCCCGGCCTTCTATCCCCCATCCGGTATAGCTGCCCGACTCCTGTGTAAACATCTGCTGAGAAAAGACCGTATAATATACCATATTTATGTTTTCCTCCGCTCGCCGTTATTGTCCGCTTCCAAACTCGAATATCGTTTTTGCGAACTTTCATGTCGAATTTAGCATCTCAGAAAGATCTGCACAAGGAAAACCGTTCGACAGGATCCGACAAAAGTCGGGGCCTGCACAGGATACTGTGCAGGCCCCGGATCAGGGATGCCAGATATGGATCATTCTCAGAAAAACTTTTTGATCCCGTCAGTAGCGGATTCCACCGGTGCGGAGAGGGTGAGGGTAAAGGCGACGCCGTGTTTCGTGCTGAATCCTTCCAGCCAATTCAAGAATGCTTCCGCGGATTCAACGGATCGGTCTTCGAACATTTTATACAGGTTATCTATAAAAACATGGCAGATATCGTAATTGCAGGCATGAAGCGCGCTGAGAAATCCTTTCATGTACTCCGTACTTCCGAAATCATAATCCGATGCCACGATCAGCCTGGCCTGGTGGGGAATATCATAGGTGAGAGAGCGATCTTTCTCGATGACCACTACGTCCCCCTGCTCCTCATCCAGCGCTTTCTGTACCAGATCGATGAGCAGCTTGGTCTTGCCGGAGCCCTTGACGCCCATGATTACTTTGATCATAACCCGTCTCCTTTGCATGTATTTGAATTCCTATGTCGGCAGTATAACATTTCTGCCGCCGTTCTTCAACCGGAATCTTCAGGAGTTGGACATGGTTTTGCTTCATTTCCCGCCCAGGAACAGGATCCGAAGGAGCTGCAGCAGCACAGAACCCCATGAAGCCCTGGGGATCGTCTCCCCAGCTGTCAGTTCCGTTCGGGCCAATTCGTTTCCCTCTGCGTCCATGAGCCGGAGATATCCCAGCGACTGTCCCGCTTCCACCGGCGCCACTGCTTCCTCAGCAAGGACGAGCTCCTTCTGCAGTCCGGAAATCTGATGCTTTTCCAGCAAGAGCTTCGTTTGACCGGAGACCACAGGCTGCACCCAGGGGGAAGCTCCCATATGCACTGCCACAGGGGGAAGCACTGTATCCGGCAGAAGCTCCACAAGCCGATAATTGGCAAAAGCATGATTCAGCAGGAGCTTTGCGCTCTCAAAGCGAACATCCGAACTGGGCGCACGGAGGATCACCGCCACATACTCCGTCCCGTCCCGCATGGCCGAGGCGCTGAGACAATACATGGCTTCCTGGGTAAAGCCGGTTTTCAATCCCGTAGCCCCCGGATAAAAGCGGATGAGCTTATTGGTGTTGCTCAGGCCGAATTTTCCGTCCCGTACCGTATCCGTCCAGATGGTGGTATAGTTCCGGATCCATTCGCAGCTCAGAAGCTGACAGGACAGAACCGCGATATCCCAGGCGCAGCTGTAGTGCTCCTCCTGACATGGAAGCCCGGTACAGTTGGCATACACCGTGTCCTCCATACCCAGTTCCTTCGCCCGTTGATTCATCCGCTCCACAAAAGCTCCCTCGCTGCCCGCCGCCGCTTCCGCCAGGGCCACAGCCCCATCGTTGGCGGAGCTGACAGCCACAGCCTTGATCAGTTCTTCCGCCGTCATTGTCTCCCCCTCTTCCAGGAAGATCTGACTTCCGCCCATGGAAGCTGCGTAGGCTGAACAGGTCACTATCTGATCCAGCTTAAGATCTCCCCTGTCCACCGATTCCGTCACCAGAAGAAGGGTCATCACCTTGGTCACGCTGGCAATGGGCAGATGTCTGTGGGCTTCGCTCTCATAGAGGCAGGTGCGGGTCTCACGCTCCATAAGCACCGCTGCTCCCACAGAGGATGAAACGTCTTCCGGGGAAGATAGGGTCTCAACGGCGGCCCAGTCATCCGAATCGAAATCTTCTTCCTCCCCGTCCTCAGCTCCTGCCGGCAGCGCCAGCAAAGTCAGCGTCAGGACCAGCGCCAATGCGCCGCGCAGTTTCTTCATCATCCCCATCGCTCCTTCCCGCGCCTTGCGGCGCATTTAATCCTA
Organism: uncultured Clostridia bacterium; assembly: GCA_947307505.1. Next base: position 2,618 of record CAMZJG010000006.1, read on the forward strand.
TGTTGCGATTGACAGGGACATGACCGAACAGATACAATACAGACAGAATCAGACTGTAGACAAACCCGCAAACGGCACGATACCGAAAAGGAAGATCGTGTGAAAGAAACCCCATCAGGGGTGTCTTTCGCGTTCAATCATAGTTTTTTGAATAATCTCTTCCTAATCCTTGTTCGAAAAACTTGCCTCAGCGGGGCGGCAAGACTTTGTCGACATGCTGATAGAATCTGATCAGAGTAATGAGGATATGCAATGAACGATATTCTGCTGCTCAAGCCGGGTGAACTGGTTCTGAAAGGCCAGAACCGGCATTTTTTCGAGGATCGGCTCCGATCCAACGTTGCCCGGCGGCTGAAAAGTCTGGGCCGTTTTCAGATCACCTCCGTCCAATCAACCGTCTATGTGGAACCCCTGGATGACGATATTGATCTGGATGAAGCTTTCCGCCGCTGCAGGCAGGTCTTCGGGATCATTTCCCTGTGCCGTGCCGCTGCATGCGAGAAGGATAAGGATGCGATCCTGAATACCGCATTGCGCTATCTGGAGCCGGAGCTCCGCAAGGCCAAGAGCTTCAAGGTGGAATCCAAACGCAGCGACAAGCGTTTTCCCATGACCTCGATCCAGCTCAGCCAATACGTGGGCGGAGGCATCGGGGAAGCCTTTCCCGATTTGCCGGCGGATATGCATGAGCCGGATCTGGTGGTCCACGTGGAAGTGCGTGAGACTGCTGCCTATGTTCACGCCGGCGGCGTATCCGGCGCGGGGGGACTTCCGGTGGGCACCTGCGGCCGGGCGGTCAGTCTGCTCTCCGGCGGCATCGACAGTCCCGTTTCCACCTACATGATCGCCCGCCGGGGGGTACAGATCATCCCGGTACACTTTTTCTCCTTCCCCTACACTTCCGAGCTGGCCAAGGACAAGGTCCTCAAGCTGGCAAAAAAACTGCTGCCCTGGTGCGGCAGGCTCACTCTGGAGGTGATCCCCTTTACCCATATCCAGGAGGAGATCCGGGATAAGTGTCCGGAGGAGTTCTTCACACTCATCATGCGGCGCTTCATGATGCGGCTGGCCCAGTCCGTAGCCATGGCCAACGGCTGCGGCGCGCTGGTCACCGGAGAGAACCTGGGACAGGTTGCCAGTCAGACCATGGAGGCGATCCGCTGCACAGAGGCGCCGCTGGAGCTGCCGGTGCTTCGTCCGCTTATCGGCTTTGATAAGGAACAGATCATCGGCATCGCCCGGCAGCTGGATACCTTTGAAACTTCCATTCTCCCATACGAGGACTGCTGTACCGTGTTCACTCCCCGGCATCCCCGGACAAAACCGAAGCCGGAAGAGGTGGAAGAGGCGGAAGCCGTTCTGGACGTGGAGGCTCTTTGCCGGGAAGCGCTGGAGAATACGGAAAGGATACCCATCCAATGAGCCATAAAGCGGAAATCCTCGCCGTGGGGACAGAGCTTCTCCTGGGCGATATTGTAAATTCCGATGCTGCTGAGGTGTCCCATGCTCTGTCCTCCCTCGGCATCGACGTATGCTGGCACAGCGTCGTCGGAGACAATCCTGACCGGCTGCGGGATGCGGTGGAGATCGCCAAAAGCCGTGCGGATATCCTGATCACCACCGGCGGTCTCGGTCCCACCTATGACGACCTGACCAAGGAGACCCTGGCCTCCTGCTTTGGTCTCCCTCTGGTGTTCCACCCGGAGGAAGTGGAGAAGATCAGGGCGTTTTTCACCTCCATCGGCAAGACGATGACGGAGAACAATCTCCGTCAGGCCTGGCTTCCGGAGGGATGTACCCCGTTTTTCAATTACAACGGCACGGCCCCCGGCTGCGGCTTCACCGCCCTGGGAATGCAGGTAGCGATGCTTCCCGGTCCTCCCAGGGAGCTGAAAAGGATGGTGGAAACGGGACTGATCCCCTGGCTGAAGCAGTTCAGCGAAGGGGTGCTCCTTTCCCACGAAATCCGGGTCTTCGGCATGGGGGAAAGCGCGGTGGAATCCATGCTCCATGACCGGATGGAGGCGCTGACGAATCCCACCCTCGCCCCCTATGCCGGCACCGGAGAAATGCGCCTGCGCGTCAGCGCCAAGGCTGCGGACGAAGCGGAGGCGGAATCACTGGCTGCTCCGGTGGTCAGGGAGGTATGCGAAGCGTTGGGAGATCTGGTCTATGCCGTAGACGAGCCCTCGCTGGAAGCCGTCTGTCTCAGGCTGCTGACGGAGCGCAGGCTCACCTTCGCCGCGGCGGAGAGCTGTACCGGCGGTCTCATCGCCAAGCGGATCACCGACCTCCCCGGTGCCTCCTCCGTATTTCTCGGCGGCGTTGTTTCCTATACCAATACCGTAAAGGAGCGCGTCCTGGGAGTACCCTCAGAAGTGCTGGAACGTTTCGGTGCGGTCAGCCGGGAAACCGCTTTGGCCATGGCGGCCGGGGTACGGGAGCGCACCGGCGCGGATCTGGCGGTGAGCGTCACCGGTATTTGCGGGCCCGGGACGGATGAACGAAATACCCCTGTCGGAACGGGCTTCGTAGGCTTTGCCGGTCCGGACCGGCTGGTCTGCCGCCCAATACAGATGGGTGCGGATCGGGAACGGGGCCGCGTGGTGGCGGCATCCCACGCTTTTGATCTGCTGCGGCGCTGGCTCACCGGCACACTGCAGGAAACCTGAGTGTTTTCCGCATTTGGACTATCCATAAATCTCAGCTTGTGATATAATATTAGAATAGAAAATCAAGCGGCGGCGCCGCGCATTTTTCATCTCGTTCGGGGAGGCGAAAAGGGTTGAAACAGCTGGCAAAGTGTTTGCTCCTCGGCTGCATGCTGCTGTTCCTTCTGCTTCTCAGCGCCTGCAGCCCCGGAAGAGATATGGAAGAGCTCATGGCCCTTCCAAAGCTTCCCCAGGAGTATCTGGCGCTTCAGCATGTGCTGGACGACCTGCAGGCGGAAGGCGCCGCCTTTTCCGCCCCTGTCTCCGGCAGCTACCGCCAGTCTGTACAATTCTACGATGTGAACGGGGATGGCGCCGAAGAAGCCCTGGCTTTTTTCCGGACATCCGGAGAAAGACCGCTGAAGATCTATATTTTCATCCGCAGCGGCAGCCGATATGAGACCGCTGCCGTGGTGGAAGGCGACGGTGCCAGCATTGAGAGCGTCACGTACACGGATATGGACGGGGATGGCTGGACCGAACTGGTAGTCGGCTGGGGCATGGATGCTGAGCTGAAGATGCTCACCGTATACTCCCTCAAGGCCTTCCAGGCTTCCCCCATCGCCAACGCGGGTTATACCCAATACACCGTCGGGGACCTGAACGAAGACGGCCACAGCGAGCTGCTGCTGGTCCGTCTGGGAGATGGGGACAAGAACGGAACCGCCGAACTGATCGGCGTCAGCCGGGATGGGGAAACGGTGAACATCTCTTCCCGCATCTCCGGAGGGATGGAGAGCATCAGTCGGTTAACCTGCGGCACCCTGCTTGACCGGAAACCCGCTCTGTTTGTAGAAGGCGGCGTTTCCGGCGGTCTGGTGACGGATATCCTGCTCTATGAAGGGGAAACCCTGCGGAATATCACCCTGGGGAGCGAGGAGATCAGCGAAGGGACCTTCCGCAGTTCTTCCGTGGGACTGCGGGACATGAACGGGGACGGTGTGCCTGAGATCCCCATTCCCCGCGCCCTGCCCGCCCAGGGAGAAACGGTATACCGGGTGCTGGACTGGTACGCCTTCAACAGCCGCGGCATCCGCCGTCTCCAGCTCAGCACCTACCACAACTTTTCCGACAGCTGGTATCTGACTTTGTCCGAGTATTGGGGAGACCGCATCACCATCCGCCGGGAGGATACGGATACCGGTGAACGGGCGGTGGTCTTTTCCCGGTGGAACGGCGCGGATAAACCGGTAACGGATTTTCTGATCGTTTATACCATCTCCGGCGCCAGCCGTGAGGAGCTGGCTTCCCGGCAAGGGCGTCTCATCCTCTATTCCGGCGCGGAGATCACCTATGCAGCCCAGCTGCTTCTCACGAAAGACGACTGGTCCCTCGTTCCGGACGAAGCGCAGCTCCGGCGCAGTTTTGGTTTGATTTACTCCGAGTGGATCAGCGGCTCCACCTGAAAGGAAGTGGGATCATGAAGAAGATTTTGGTTCTCGAAGATGAATCCAGCATCCGCAGCTTCCTGGTCATCAATCTCCGGCGCTCCGGTTATGAGCCCATCGAAGCGGAAACCGGCGAGGAAGCTTTCCGCCAGCTGCAGCTGCATCCGGATATCAATCTGGCTCTTCTGGATATCATGCTGCCCGATACGGATGGTTTCGAGGTCTGCCGAAAGATCCGGGCCTCCGGCAGCAAAATGGGCATCATCATGCTCACCGCCCGCTCCCAGGAGATGGACAAGGTCACCGGTCTCATGACCGGCGCGGACGACTACGTCACCAAACCTCTGGCCTCCATCGCCGAGCTGACCGCCCGGGTGGACGCCCTGTACCGCCGGGTCGGCGGCGGGGATAACGAGGATCCGACGGAGATCGTCCGGGGTGCCTTCCGCCTCAGCACCAGAAACAGGACGTTGGAAAAGAATGGGGTCCGGATCCGTCTGACCCAGGTGGAATACGCCATCGTCAAACTTTTCATGGATAATCCGGGAAAAGCGCTTTCCCGGGAAGAAATTCTCTCCTCCGTCTGGGGGAAGGATTACGACGGAGAGCTGAAGATCGTGGATGTGAACATCCGCCGTCTGCGGTTGAAGGTGGAGGATGATCCTCAGAATCCCACCTGCATCACCACCGTCTGGGGATACGGCTACAAATGGGGGATCTGAAGGGGCGCGGCCGGAGCGGTCTGAATCTCCGGGGCATCCGGGCGAAATGGATGCTCAACAGCATGCTTCTGGTGGTGCTGGCTTTGCTTTTGGGGCTTGCCGCCTATTCCTTTGCCATCAGCAACTACTACTACAGCGGCATCCGTTCCACATTGGAGTCCAAGGCCAAGACCTCCTCGGATTTCTTTGCCAATTACGTTACCCGTACCTATGCGGAATATTACCAGAGTGCCTATAAGTATACGGAGATCTTTGACGGCCGTGACCGGATGGAACTTCAATTCGTCAATTCCACCGGACGTATCCTGGTCTCCACTTCCGGGCTTTCCGCCGGCTCACACCCCAATACGCCGGATATCACAGAAGCCATCAGCACCTGCGCTCTGAGCACCTGGCAGGGCCGCAGCCCCGCAACGGGAGAGCGCATCCTGGCGGTCTCCAGCCCTCTGCTCTATGGCCAGGGCCAGGTGGTAGGCGTCATCCGATATGTCACCAGTCTGCGCCTGGTAGACCGGCAGGTATTTCTGAGCATCCTTGTGGGCTGCGGGATCGGCCTGGGCGTGATTCTGGTCGTGCTGATCAGCAATCTGTTCTTTATCCGTTCCATCCTTTCCCCGATCCAGAAGGTCACGGTGATGACCCGGCGCATCGCGGACGGAGGCTTCGGCGCCCAGATCGAAAACAAGTATGAGGATGAGATCGGGGACATGGTCGGCGCCATCAATGAGATGTCCATGCAGCTGAGCCAGTCGGAAAAAATGAAAGCGGAGTTCATTTCCTCCGTCTCTCATGAATTGCGCACCCCCCTCACTGCCATTGCCGGATGGGGCGAGACGCTGGAGTACGACGAGACCCTCAGCGAGGACAGCCGGAAAGGGCTGGACATCATCCTCAAGGAAGCCAGACGGCTGTCCAACATGGTGGAAGAGCTCCTGGTTTTCACCCGCATCGAAGACGGCCGGTTCACGGTGAACATTGAAATGCTGGATGTGGGCGCCGAGCTGGAGGAAGCGATTTTCACCTACCGGGAGCTGCTGAAGCAGGAAGGGATCCAGCTCTTTTATGATCCCCCCGAGGATCCGCTCCCCTTGATCCCCGGCGATCCGGAACGGCTGAAACAGGTGATCCTGAACATCCTGGATAACGCCGCCAAGCATGGAGGCAGCGGCAAGCGTATCACGGTCACCAGCGACCTGGTGGAGAACGCGCCTGAAACGGGATGCGACTGCGTCCGCATCCGGATACGGGATTATGGTCCCGGTATCCCGCCGGACGAGCTGCCCCGGGTGAAGCTGAAGTTTTATAAGGGCAGCAGCAAGGCCAGAGGCAGCGGCATCGGCCTGGCCGTCTGCGACGAGATCATCCGTCGGCATAACGGAGTCTTGGACATTGCCAATGCCGACGAGGGCACCGGGACCGTGGTCACGATCCTCCTGCCCACCACCGAATAACGATAACACATAGAAGGGATCTCACCCATGTCCGATCAACAGAAACAGGGAAACGATTTCCGCACGACCATCGGCGGCCAGGCTTTGATGGAAGGCATCCTCATGCGGGGGCCGAAGAAAGAGGCCATCGTATGCCGCGGGCAGGACGGGCTCATCCGCAAGGTGGAGGAGCTGCGGCTCATCAAGGATCGGTACCCTGTACTCGGTCTGCCGCTCATCCGCGGCGTTGTGACCTTTTTCGATTCCCTGGTCCACGGAGTCAAGGCCCTGATGTTTTCTGCCGAACAGCTGCCGGAGGAGGAACAGGCCGCACAGGAAGACAAGCTGGATAAATGGATCAACTCGCATTTTCAGGGAGAAACGGCGAAAAAACTCATCATCGGTGTTTCCGTTGCATTGGGCGTCATCATGGCCATCGCCCTGTTCATGCTTCTCCCCTATCTGCTCACCGCCTTTCTGACGGGACCGATCCGGTCCAGCTTTGTAAAAAACCTCATTGACGGCGCGCTGCGCATTGTGATCTTTCTCCTCTACCTCTGGCTGGTGACCCGGGTTCCGGATATCCACCGCGTCTTCGAGTACCACGGAGCCGAGCACAAATCCATCCATTGCTACGAAAAGGGATTGGAACTCACGGTGGAAAACGTGCGTCCCCAGCCCAGAGCCCATCCCCGCTGCGGCACCAGTTTTCTCTTCGTGGTCATGATCATCAGCATACTGGTATTCAGCGTGGTAAGCTGGAAAAACAAGCTGGTCGCCCTGGTCCTGCGGCTTCTGCTCCTGCCGGTCGTGGTGGCTTTCAGCTATGAACTGAACCGATGGGTGGGACGGCACGACAACTGGCTTTCCTCCATCCTCTCGGCTCCCGGGAAGGCTCTGCAGCGCCTGACGGTGTACGAACCGGACGACGGAATGATCGAGTGCGCCATCGAAGCGCTGAAGCTGGTCATTCCGGAGGAAAAGGGATCGGATCGGTGGTGATGCACCCATGATCCGGGACTATAACGAGGTTTATCTGGATGCCCGGCGCAGGCTGAAGGCTGCGGGCATCGAAGCAGCCGGTCTGGAGGCCAGGCTGCTGCTGGCCTTCGCTGCGGACAAGAGTCCGGAGGAATTCCTGCGGGATATCCGTATGTATCCCGACGAGGCCTTCACCCTGCGGGCGGAAGAACTGGTGCGGCGGCGGCTTGCCGGAGAACCGGCGGCTTATCTCACCGGTTCCTGGTCTTTCTACGGCCTTGATCTGGAGATCAACCCCAATGTGCTCATTCCCCGGGCCGACTCTGAGCTTGCGGTGGACGCCGCCTTATCGTGTCTTGCGGACGCGGCCGAGCCCCGGGTGCTGGACCTTTGCACCGGCTCCGGCTGTATCGGGATCGCCATTGCCGCCCGGATCCCGGCCTGCCGGGTGATCCTGGCGGATCTGGACCGCAGAGCGCTGCTCCTGGCCAAGCGCAACGCGATGCTGAACCATGTGAGCGGCCGGGTCCTGTGCGCCGAAGCGGATGTGCATGAGGGGCCTTCTCCCCGTCTGGGAGAATTCACCCTGATCGTATGCAATCCGCCCTATATCCCCACCGGGGAGCTGGAAACCCTCGATCCCTCCGTCCGGGATTATGAGCCCCGGCTGGCCCTGGACGGGGGCGAGGACGGGCTTGATTTTTACCGCAGTATTTTCGCGCGGTGGATGAGGATCATCCGTCCGGGCGGCTGGCTCGTTTTGGAATGCGGAGAGGGACAGAGCATGACTCTCCGCCGCCTGGCAGAGGAGTGCGGCATCATCCCGACGGATACGCTGGTGGACGGTCACGGCACCGAACGCACCCTTGTCTTCCGCAAACCGGGACCGCACGATATAGATTGAATATTTGAAGATCATCATAAAGGAGAGAATGAACCATGGCCGACAAGAAAAAGCGCGGCGTTGAGCCGGCAGTTCCCGCAGCGGATAAGCAGAAAGCTCTGGAGACCACCATGGCCCAGATCGAACGGCAGTTCGGCGCGGGCTCCATCATGCGGCTGGGCTCCGCGGCAAATACAGGGATCGAGGCCATCTCCACCGGTTCTCTGGCTCTGGATCTTGCGCTGGGGATCGGCGGCGTTCCAAAAGGGCGGATCGTGGAGATCTACGGCCCGGAATCCTCCGGCAAAACCACTCTGGCACTGCATATCGTAGCCTCTGCGCAGAAGGCGGGGGGCGAGGCGGCCTTCATAGACGCCGAGCATGCGCTGGATCCCACCTATGCCCAGGCTCTGGGCGTGGATATCGATAATCTGCTCATCTCTCAGCCGGATACCGGCGAACAGGCGCTGGAGATCTGCGACGCCCTGGTCCGCTCCGGCGCCATCGACGTGGTGGTGATCGACTCCGTGGCCGCTCTCGTCCCGCGTTCCGAGATCGAGGCGGAAATGGGAGACAGCGTCGTGGGTCTCCAGGCCCGTCTCATGTCCCAAGCTCTGCGGAAACTCACCGGATCCATCTCCAAGACCAACTGCGTGGTGATCTTCATCAACCAGCTGCGGGAGAAGATCGGTGTGATGTATGGCAACCCGGAAACCACCACCGGCGGCCGGGCCCTGAAATTCTATGCCAGCGTCCGTCTGGATGTCCGGCGTACAGAGACCCTCAGCGTAGGCGGCCAGAAGATCGGCAGCCACACCCGGGTAAAGGTGACGAAAAACAAAGTCGCTCCCCCCTTCCGGGAGGCGGAGTTCGATATCATTTACGGCGAAGGCATCTCCCGCTCCAGCGAACTCACGGATATCGCCCTGCAGCTGGGAATCATCGAAAAAAGCGGCAGCTGGTTCACCTTCCGGGATCAGCGGCTTCAGGGCAAGGACAGCGTGAAGAGTTATCTGAAAGAGAATCCGGATATCGCGGATGAGCTGGAGGCGCAGGTAAAGGAAGCCATGGTCAAGCGCCAGCAGCCTGCCCCGAAGCCCGCCGCAGCCACCCCCGCCAGCCGTGCCGTGAGCGTGGATGCGGAGGATTTTGAAGACTGACCGTGCGTCTCATCCACATGAAGCCTCTGGATGAAGGCAAACGCTTTCTCCTGGAGCTGGAGGACGGCATGGAACTGCGCTGCGGCCCGCGGGAAGTCATGGATCTGAACCTTTACCCGGGCATGGAACTGGATCCGGAGGCTCTGGAAGAGCTTCGGGATGCCTGCGAAGCGTATTCCGTACGCATAAAGGCCGCCGAACAGCTGAGCCGCCGGGCCATGTCCGCCGGGGAACTGGAACGCAAACTGCGGGAAAAAGGCGCTTCACCGGAACACGCGGAGGCGGCAGTCCGTCGGATGACCGACCTGGGCGTAATAGACGAGGCGGTTTACGCGGAGATGATCGTTCGCCGCTGCGGGACAAAAGGCTACGGACGGCGACGGGCGGAACAGGAGCTGATGCGGCACCAGGTCCCCCGGGAGTACTGGTCGGATGCCCTGGAATCTCTCCCCGCTGCGGAGGATAAACTGGATGCACTGATCGCCGCGCGTCTGAAAGGGACCGTACCGGATGCCGCGCAGCGGAAGAAGCTGGCCGCCTATCTCCAAAGGCGCGGATACGGCTGGGAGGAGATCAGCTCCGCTTTGCGCCGTTGGGAGGCCGAGCCGGAGGATTGATCCGGTATTCTGATCATCTCAGATGTGAAAGGAATGGAAACCATGAGCAAGACCGTGGGGCTGATCTCTCTGGGCTGCGCGAAAAACCTGATCAACAGCGAACAGATGCTCTGTCTCCTGAATGAGGCAGGCTATACGATCACCGATGATCCCGCCGAGGCGGATGCACTGATCATCAACACCTGCGCGTTCATCGACAGCGCCAAGTCCGAGGCCATCGACAATATACTGGAATGCGCCGAGCTGAAGAAGACCGGAAAGCTGAAAACCCTTCTGGTGGCCGGCTGCCTTCCCCAGCGGTACAAGGAAGAACTGCTTGAGGAGCTCCCCGAGGTGGACGGCATTCTGGGCACCGGCTCCTTCGACGAGGTTGTAACTGCGCTGGAGCAGGCGGACAAGGGAGAAACCCCGCTACTTCTGGGCGATCTGAACGCGCCGGTGAGCGAAGCGGGCCGGATCGTCAGCACCGGTCCGGGCTGGGCCTATCTCAAGATCGCCGAGGGCTGCGACAATCGCTGCGCTTTCTGCGTCATCCCTTCCATCCGGGGCAAATACCGTTCCCGTCCCATGGAACGCATCCTGGAGGAAGCAAAGGGTCTGGCTGCAGGGGGCGTGAAGGAACTTCTGGTAGTGGCACAGGACATCACCCGTTACGGACTGGATCTTTACGGCAAGCCCCGCCTGGCTGAGCTGGTGCGGGAGCTCTGCCGGATCGAAGGGATCCATTGGATCCGCCTCCACTACCTGTATCCCGATCTGATCGACGACGAGCTCATCCGCACCGTGGCAGAGGAAGAAAAGGTAGTCAAGTACCTGGATATCCCCATTCAGCACATCAACGATAGTATCCTGAAGCGGATGCACCGTCGGGGCAGCGGAGCGGAGCTGGAAGCTCTCCTCTCCCGTCTGCGGGAGAATATTCCCGGTCTGGTGATCCGTACCAGTCTGATCACCGGCCTGCCGGGAGAAGGGGTGGAGGAATTCGGCCAGCTGTGTGATTTCCTCCGAAGGGCCAAGCTGGAGCGAGCCGGAGTTTTCCCCTATTCCCCCGAGGAGGGCACCCCTGCATGTTCCATGGAGCGGCCCGATACGGAAACGGCGGAACGGCGCTGCGATCTCATCACGGAGCTCCAGTCCCGGATCATGGACGAATTCAACGAGAGCCGCATCGGCACTGTACAGGAAGTGCTGGCGGAAGGCTTCGACGTGGTAGCGGAGTGCTGGTACGGCCGCAGCTATGCGGACAGCCCCGATGTGGACGGCAAGGTCTTTTTCACAGGGAAAGACGTGCAGCCGGGCACCTTCGTCCGAGTCCGCATCACCGAAGTGCTGGACGGAGACCTGGTGGGAGAGCTGGCGGACTGATCCCGCCGCTTCTGACAGAAAGAAGGATTCTTATCGATGACGACGGCAAATAAGATCACCATGCTGCGGGTCGCACTGATACCCGTATTTGTGGTTCTGATGCTTCTGCGGTTCCCAGGTTCCAATCTCATTGCTCTGGGGATCTTTATTCTGGCCAGCATTTCCGACAGCGTAGACGGCTACATCGCCAGGAAGTACAGCCAGGTCACCACATTCGGCAAGTTCATGGATCCTCTGGCAGATAAGCTTTTGGTCACCTCCGCGATCCTGATTTTTGTGGAATGGGGACAGATCCCCTCCTGGGCCGCTTTTCTCATCATCGCCCGGGAATTCGCCGTCACCGCGCTTCGGCTTGTGGCGGTGGACAGCGGGATCGTCATTGCCGCCGGGATTTCCGGCAAGATCAAAACAGCCGTGACGATGGTTTGTCTCTGTGTGATGATGACCTCCCTTCACTCCCTGGAGCTGTTCCCCGGCTTTTCCATAGACAGTCTGTGCGTGGTGCTGATGGTGATCACCACCCTCTGGTCCGGTTTCCGGTATTTCCAGAATCACGCAGGTCTGCTGAAACTGAAATAATGACCGCGAAAAAGCGCATAAAATCACCCGGACATATCAAACTATGTCCGGGTGGTTATTATGTTCAGCGTTTCTTTTGGGAGGGGCGGCAGCTCCAGGCTGCAGCCTTATGTGAAAAACTGTCTGAAAAAGGCAAGCCGGGAAGGGACCATCGACGCCGCCATCTGTTCAGGCGGCCGGGCGGATCTCCTCATTTTGCCCCCCGGTGCTTCCCTCTGTGCGGGCGGGAACGGTCTGGTCCTTGCCATGGGACAGGTCCCCCTCCCGGGGATCCGTTCCGTATCCTGCGGTCTGCGGTACGGAGACGATCTCACCCTCTCCAGCATCGGAGCAGACAGCGCCATGCTGGCGCTGCAGTCAGATATTCCCGCCCTGAACGGGACGCTGCTGGAACCTCAGGAGATTCCGGTCACATTGGAGGCTCCTGCAGAGCCGGAAGCCGTGCTGGCCGCAGCAGGGGCCATGCTTCTGCTGGGGGCAGACGCCTCAGCGGGTTTCCGGCTCCCCTAATCCCTTCCCTGGTAATACCCCTCGAAGAAGTTTGTCATCCGTTCCATGGCGGTTTTGAGATCATCCATATTGGGCAGGTACACGATGCGGAAATGGTCCGGGCTGCGCCAGTTAAAGCTGCTTCCGGAGGTGACGAGAATATGGGTCTTCTTCAGCAGGTCCAGGGCCATCTGGGAATCGCTGCGGATATTGAATTTCTCCGTATCCACTTTCGGGAAAATATAAAAAGCTGCCTTGGGCTTCACGGCGGTGATCCCCGGAATACTGTTCAGTGCGTTCCAGATATACTCCCGCTGCTCATAAAGCCTGCCTCCCGGGCAGAGATACTCGTCCATGGATTGATAGCCGCCCAGGGAGGTCTGAATGATGCTTTGGCCGGGCACGTTGGAGCAGAGGCGCATTTTCGCCAGCAGATTCAGCCCCTCGATAAAGCCCCGGGCATGGCTCTTGTCCCCCGCCAGGCAGACCCAGCCGCAGCGGAAGCCCGCCACCCGGTGGGATTTGGAGAGGCCGTTGTAGCACAGGGTGAGCAGATCCGGCGCCAGGGAAGCCAGGGCCACATGCTCCTCCTCCCCCTGCATCACCAGCCGGTCATAGATCTCATCCGCCAAAAGGATGAGGTCATGTTCCCGGGCCACCTCCACGATCTGCTCCAGCACCTCTTTGGGATACAGGGCGCCGGTAGGGTTGTTGGGATTGATGACGATAATGCCCTTGGTCTTATCCGTCACCTTGCTCCGCAGATCCTGGATATCCGGATACCAGTCGG
>CAMZJG010000007.1 GCA_947307505.1 uncultured Clostridia bacterium
CAGATGGGGATGAGCACCTTCCACAGGTATTTGAAATCCGAGGTCCCGTCCACCTTGGCGGCGTAATACAGCTCATCCGGCACCTGGGCGAAATTCTCCCGCAGCAGATAGATGTAAAACACGGAGGTGACACTGGGGAGGATCAGACCGGCAAAGGTATTCCGAAGGCCCCAATCCGTGATGGTGACAAAGTTCGTGATGATCACCAGCTCATTGGGGATCATCATCAGGGCCAGGAAAAGGGAGAACACCAGGTCCCGCCCCCGGAAGGAGAGCCGGGCAAAGGCAAAGGCAGCCAGGGTGATGACGATCAGCATCAGAGCAGTGGTGACCACCGTGAAGATCAGGGTGTTCAGGAAATACCGCCCCAGGGAGACCGTGGTAAAGGCGTCCGCGTAGTTCTGCAGAGTGGGGGACAGGGTGAAGAACTTCGGCACGTATTCCGCGTTGTAAGCGCTGTAGCTCTTCAGGGAGCTGAGGACCATCCAATAGAATGGAAACAGCACCAGCGCCGCCCAGAGGGTGAGCATCAGGTAGGTAAAGCTCTTTTTCAGGATCCGCCGGTTCCGCGCGGCGCGCTCGATGGACTGGAGTTCCGTTTGATGGGACATCTGCTCCGCCTCCTCAGTAATACACGTGCTTCTTGCTCACCAGGAGGTTCACACAGGTGATGGTGAGCACGATGGCAAAGAGGATGACTGCCGCTGCCGAGGCGTAGGAGGGCCAGCCGCCGCTGTTGCCGTAGAGCATGTCGTAAACATAGCCCACAATGGTGTTCATCTCCGCCGCGTTCAGGTCTGTACCGAAGAGGGCGACGGCATCGCTGTAGGCCTTGAATGCGCCGATGAAACCCGTGATGATCAGGTAGGAGATCATGGGGGAGATCATGGGCAGGGTGATGCGGGTGAAGGTGCGCAGGGAGGAGGTGCCGTCGACCCGGGCGGCATTGTAGTAATCCTGCTTGACGGAGGCCAGGGCGCTGGTGAGGATGAGGATCTTAAAGGGCAGCACTACCCACACGGTGTAAAAGCAGAGGACGAACATTTTGGCCCAGTGGGGACCGTCAATGAAGTCCACGGTGTTCCCCCCGAACCAGTGCAGGATCAGATTCACCAGGCCGTCCGTATAGGCGGTCTTCTTGAACAGGATCATGAACACCAGGCCTACCGCCAGAGTATTGGTCACATAGGGGAGAAAGTAGATGGTCTGGTAGAGGTTCCGCAGGGGTTTGATAGAGCTGAGTCCCAGGGAGATCAGCAGAGCCAGGACGGTGGACACCGGAACGGTGATGATCACCAGGATGAAGGTGTTCTTCACCGCCTGGAGGAAATAGGCGTCATGCAGGATATAGGAAAAGTTGTACAGGCCTACCCCGAAATAGGTCTGGGAGGCGGAGTTGTATCCCTCCTCCGCGGAGTATACGAACACGTCGATCAGAGGATAGACCATGAAAAGCCCCAGAAACAGGATGGCAGGCAGGAGATAGAGCCAGGCTTTTCCGTTTCGCTGCTCCATTACCGGCCCTCCTCTCCCCGGAGGACCGCGGGAATGCGCTCCTCCGTCTCCTTGCTGAACAGGAGGACCTTGCCCGGCCGCAGGGAGAAGCGGATCTCCCGGCTTTTCCGGTCCACCCGGCTGTCCGAGTCGATGATGGCCCGGAACGTGGGGGTATCGCAGGCGGGGTGGGCTGCAAGAACGCTCATGTCCCGGCCCATCAACTCCACCGCCTGCAGGGCGCAGCCCATGGGGCCGTCCTCCCGGAGACGGAAGCCCTCAGGCCGGATGCCGACCCAGACTTCGCCCTCCGGAGCGCCGGAGACCTCCAGCACCGGATCTTCTCCCAGGTACAGGCGGCTGCCCGCAACCCGGCCGGTGAATACGTTGATGGGGGGATTGCCCAGGAATTTTGCCACGAAGAGGTTCACCGGATCGTCGTAAACCTGCTGAGGCGCGCCGATCTGGTGGACGATGCCCTCTTTCATGACGATGATCCGGTCGGTGATGCTCATGGCCTCTTCCTGATCATGGGTCACGAAGATCGTGGTGACTCCGGTCTCCCGCTGGATACGCCGGATCTCCTCCCGGGTCTGGAGGCGCAGCCGGGCGTCCAGGTTGGAAAGAGGCTCGTCCAGAAGGAGGATCCGGGGCGTTTTCACCAGAGCCCGGGCGATGGCGACGCGCTGCTGCTGTCCGCCTGAGAGCTGACTGGGCTTCCGGTCCATGTACTTCTCGATCTGGACCAGCCGGGCAGCTTCTTCCGCCTTCCGGAGCATTTCCTCCTTGGAAGGGCGTTCCTCTCCTTTCAGGTTCTGCAGGGGGAAGAGGATGTTCTGCCGGACGGTAAGGTGAGGGTACAGAGCATAGTTCTGGAAGACCAGGCCTACGCCCCGGTTTTCCGGGGGAAGGTCCGTTACGTCGTCCTCGCCGAAGTAGATCCTGCCCGAGGTGGGCTTTTCCAGCCCGCAGATCAGATACAGGGCGGTGCTTTTGCCGCAGCCGGAGGGGCCCAGCAGGCCTACCAGTTCCCCATCCGGGATCTCAAAGGTGAAGTCGTTCACCGCGATGGTTCCCTGTTTGACCTTCCGATCCTGGGATGG
The DNA here is from genome assembly GCA_947307505.1 of uncultured Clostridia bacterium. The sequence continues at coordinate 2,598 of CAMZJG010000007.1, forward strand.
GAAAATCTTGGTGAGGTGTTCAAGGGTAACGTTCATATCATCGCTTCTTCCGCTTAAATAATAATGTAAACAGATAGTAGAATCATAGCATAATCCGGTCGGCGGGACAAGACCGTGCCCCGTCGGAAAAAACCAGAAATCGGGATTGACATTTGCGATTTAAAACGCTATAATCTACCCAACCTGTTTTTGGAGGACGGCTTGATGCGTTTCATCAGCGGCAGCAGCTTTTATTTTGGGTACTATTCCTTTACAGAAAAAAGGAATAGCGCTTTGTGCTGCCGTTTCTGAACCGCTCTTTCCCCGTTCGGCCGACTGCACAGCGCATATGCTGGGCAGTCTTTTTCTTTATCCAAATCGAAGTAAGGAGAATGCGTTATGATCGCCGTATTGAAACCCAATACCTCCCCGGAACAGAGGGAACATTTGATCAAGTGGCTGAAAACCATGGTCGCGGATGTGCATATTTCCGAGGGAAAAGCCTATACGGTCCTGGGCCTGGTGGGCGATACCAGCCGCATCGATCCGGAACTGCTGGAAAGTCTGGATATCGTGGAATCCGTGCAGCGGGTCAGCGAAGCCTATAAAAAATGCAGCCGCCAGTTCCATCCGGAGGATACGGTGGTAGAAGTGGGGAAGGCGCGGATCGGCGCAGAATTCTGCATCATCGCCGGTCCCTGCTCCGTGGAGAACGAGGCGCAGATCATCGACGTGGCGAAGCGGGTGAAGGCCGCCGGAGCCGACGTCCTCCGGGGCGGCGCCTTTAAGCCCCGCACCTCTCCTTATGATTTCCAGGGCCTGAAGGGGGAGGGCCTCCGGCTTCTGAGCGAGGCCAAGAAAGCCACCGGACTGCCCCTGGTAAGCGAGATCATGAGCATCGATACCCTGGACCTTTTTGAGGATGTGGACATCATCCAGGTCGGCGCACGGAATATGCAGAACTTCGATCTGCTGAAGGAGCTGGGGCATCTGGACCGGCCCATCCTGCTGAAGCGGGGGCTGGCCAGCACCCTGAAGGAGCTCCTGATGAGCGCGGAGTACATCATGGCTGGGGGCAATGAGAAGATCATCCTCTGCGAGCGGGGCATCCGTACCTATGAGACCATGACCCGGAATACGCTGGATCTTTCCGCGGTGCCCGTGCTGCAGGAGCGGACCCATCTGCCGGTGATCGTGGATCCCAGCCATGCCACAGGCCTCAGCCGTCTGGTGCCCCCCATGGCCCTGGCTGCTGCGGCGGCGGGAGCGGACGGGATCATGGTGGAGGTGCATAATGATCCGGCCCACGCGCTGTGCGACGGAGCCCAGTCCCTGACGCCGGAGCAGTTTGCGAACCTGAGCGGACGGGTCAGAAAGCTTCTGGAGGCGATGAGCGCATGACGGTAGGCATCGTTGGACTCGGGCTCATCGGGGGTTCCATGGCGAAGGCCTTTTCCCGGGCGGAGGGAGTCCGGGTCCTGGGGCTGGATACGGATAAAAGCATCCTGGGGTTTGCCATTCTGTCGGGGGCTGTGTCTGAGGAACTCACCCGGGAAAACCAGGGGGACTGCGATTTGCTGCTCCTGGCGACGTACCCGAAGGCTGCGGAGGATTACATCCGGAAGGAGGCCCCCTACCTCCCGAAGGATATGGTGGTGATGGACTGTCTGGGGACCAAGCGCCCGATCTGCGCCGCAGCGTTTCCCCTGGCGGAAGAATACGGGTTTACTTTCGTGGGCGGACATCCCATGGCGGGTACCCATCATTCCGGTTTCAAGTATGCCCGGGAAAACCTGTTTCACGGGGCGCCCATGGTCCTGGTCCCCCCTGCGCATTTCGATATGGAGCTGCTGGAGCGGGTGAAAACGCTCCTGGCCCCTCTGGGCTTCGGCTCTTTCGCCGTCACTACGGCAGAGCAGCATGACGAGATGATCGCCTTTACCTCCCAGATGCCCCATCTGGTCTCCAATGCCTATATCAAGAGTCCCATGGCTGTGGGGCACAGGGGGTTCTCCGCGGGGAGCTACAAGGATATGACCCGGGTAGCCTGGCTGAAGCCGGAGATGTGGACGGAATTGTTCCTGGAGAATCGGGACAATCTCCTCCGGGAACTGGACTCCTTTATCGGGGATCTGGAGAAGTACAGGAAGGCGTTGGAATCGCAGGATGGCGAGACCCTGCAGCATCTCCTGGAGGAAGGCTGCAGACGGAAAATGGAGATCGACGGAAGATGAGCACAGTCGTCATCCCCGCTTCCCGCACCTATGAGGTGCAGATCGAGGACCGGCTTCCCGCGGACACGGGGGAGCGGGTCCGGGCAGCCGTGCCCGGCGCCGCCCGGGCGGCGATCCTGGCGGATGATACGGTTTGGGGCCTGTATGGACAGGAGTTAAAGGACCTTCTCGCCGGAGCGGGTCTGACGGTGTTCCATCATGTTTTCCCCCACGGGGAAGCCTCCAAAAACGCCTCCGTCTATATCGGGATCCTGGAATGGCTCAGCCGATGCCGAATGGACCGGCAGGATGTGCTGCTGGCCCTGGGAGGCGGGGTCACGGGAGACCTGGGGGGCTTTGCCGCCGCCACCTATCTCCGGGGCATCGCCTATATCCAGGTCCCCACCACGCTGCTGGCCATGGTGGATTCCTCCGTGGGCGGAAAGACCGCGATCGACTTAAGCGCAGGAAAGAACCTGGCAGGGGCTTTCTGGCAGCCCAGTCTGGTCCTGTGCGGCTGCTCGGCGCTGGATACGCTGCCCCGGGAGACCCTGGCGGACGGCTGTGCAGAGGTGGTGAAATACGGCGTCCTCTGCGACCCGGAGCTGTTCCTCCATCTGGAGGAACGGGGACTGGATTTTGACCGCGCCTGGGCCGTGGAGCACAGTGTGCGGGATAAACAGGGTTTCGTCAGTCGGGATGAATTTGACCGGGGGGCAAGAAAACTCCTGAACCTGGGCCATACTCTGGGTCATGCCCTGGAACAGCACAGCGGCTTCACCCTCAGCCACGGTCGGGGCGTAAGCATCGGCATGGCGGCGGTGACCAGAGCAGCCGCCGCCCGGGGCTGGTGTCCGGCGGAGCTGCCCGGAAGGCTGGAGCGCCTGCTGGAGAAGCTGGAGCTGCCTGTCCGTTCCCCCTGGCCGGCGGAAGAACTGGAGGAATTCATGCTGGCGGATAAGAAATGGAGCGGGTCCCGGGTGGACGTGATCGTGCCCGAGGAGCTGGGACGCTGCGGGATCCGTCCCATGGACCGGCAGGAACTCATGGATTTCATGGAAGCGGGGTGCCGGGAATGAGAGTGACAATACAGCCCGGGCCTCTGGAGGGAGAATTGCGGGCTGTCCCTTCCAAGTCGCAGGCTCACCGGCTCCTGATCTGCGCCGCCCTGGCGGACAGGCCCACGGTGCTGGAGTGCGGCATGCTGAACAAAGATATCGAGGCCACCGCCTCCTGCCTTCAGGCTATGGGGGCAGAGGTACAGTATCGCTGCGGAGCATTCCGGATCGTCCCTATCCGGACGATTTCCCGCGGTGTGGTGCTGGACTGCGGGGAAAGCGGCAGTACCCTGCGTTTTCTCCTGCCCGTGGTCTGCGCCTTGGGCGGGGAGGGGCGCTTCCTCCTGCGGGGCAGACTGCCGGAACGGCCCCTCTCCCCCCTGTGGGAGGAGCTGGGACGGCACGGAGCGGTGCTGAGCAGGCCCATCCGGGACGCCGTTGCCTTTTCCGGCAGACTGGAACCAGGCGTTTATTCCATTCCCGGGGATATCTCATCCCAGTATATCAGCGGCTTGCTCTTTGCCCTGCCCCTGCTGGAAGGGGAGAGCGTACTGATTCCCACCGGCAGGCTGGAATCCGCGGGATATCTGAGAATGACGAAACAGGCACAGGCTATGTTTGGCCTGGAGTGGTCCGGGGAACAGGCGGGGGAGGGCTGGCGGCTCGTCTCCGGCCGTTGTTACCGTTCCCCCGACCGGGCGGAGGTGGAAGGAGACTGGTCCAGCGCGTCCTTCTGGCTGGCAGCGGATGCGCTGAGCAGCGGGAAGATCCGGATCTCAGGCCTGGATCCGGATTCCGCCCAGGGGGACAGGATAGCTGCGGAGCTGATCCCCCGTATCCGATCGGGCGGCGCGGTGATCGACGCGGGGAATATTCCGGATCTGGTGCCTCCGCTGGCGGCGGTGGCTGCCGCCAGTCCGGGGGAAACACGGTTCATCAACGCCGGGAGGCTCCGGCTGAAGGAAAGCGACCGGCTGCAGAGCGTCTGCGCCATGCTGAATGCCCTGGGGGCGGAGGCTGAGGAAAAGCCGGAGGAACTGATCGTCAGGGGAAAAGAGACCCTGCGGGGCGGCGTGGTGGACAGCTGCCGGGATCATCGGATCGCCATGAGCGCCGCCGTTGCTGCGCTGGTCTGCCGGGAACCGGTGACCATCCTGGGGGCGGAGTCGGTGGAGAAATCCTATCCCGCCTTCTGGCAGGATTACCGCCGTCTGGGCGGCAGCATCCGGGAGGAGGAAACATGAGCAACAGCTTCGGTAATTTGTTTCGTTTTACGATCTTCGGCCAGTCCCACGCCCCGGCCATCGGGGTGACCATCGAGGGATTGCCCGCGGGGAGCCCTGTGGATCTGGCGACCCTGCAGAAATTTCTGGATCGGCGGGCGCCGGGGAAGAGCCCCCTGTCCACCGCCCGGAAAGAGGCGGATATCCCGGAGCTTCTCTCCGGCCTGGGGCCGGAAGGAAAGACCTGCGGCGCGCCGCTGACCTTCCTCATCCGCAATAGGGATACCCGATCCGGAGACTATGAGCAGCTCCGGTTTGTCCCTCGGCCGGGACATGCGGATCTCCCCGCCATGCTCCGTTTCGGAGAAAGCCGGGATTATCCGGGCGGCGGGCAGTTTTCCGGCCGCCTTACCGCGCCCCTGTGCATCGCCGGCGGGATCGCCCTCCAGCAGCTGGAAACCATGGGGATCCGGGCGGAGGCGAAGATCCTCTGCATCGGCGGGGAGAAGGATCCGGAGCGATTCGAGGAGACCATCCTCGCCGCCGCCGGAGAGGGAGACAGCGTAGGCGGCGTGATCGAATGCACGATCCATGGCTGCCCCCCGGGGATCGGAGAGCCCATGTTCGGCGGTTTGGAAAACCGCATCGCCCAGGCGGTGTTCGGGATCCCCGCAGTAAAGGGGATCGAGTTCGGCGCGGGTTTCCGGGCGGCGGAGATGACCGGAAGCGTCTGCAACGACCCCTTTGTTCCCGGGCCGGAGGGAAGCATCCGGACGGAGGGCAACAACCACGGCGGCATCCTGGGAGGAATGAGCACAGGGATGCCCATCGTCTTCCGGGCGGCGGTGAAACCCACGCCTTCCATCGCCCTGGAGCAGCGCAGCGTGGATATCCGCACCGGGGAACCGGTGCCCCTGCGGATCAGCGGAAGACACGACCCCTGCATCGTGCCCAGAGCCGTACCTTGTATGGAGGCGGCTGCCGCGGCAGCCCTGTATGACGCCATATTGGAGAGGAGATGTTCACAGAATGGATCTTTCTGAAGCCAGAGTGAAGATCGACGAGATCGATAAGCAGTTGGTGGACCTGTTCTGCCAGAGGATGACGGTGAGCAGGGATGTGGCGGCCCGGAAAAAGGAAAAGGGCCTGCCCCTGACGGACCCGGAGCGGGAACGGAAAAAACTGGTGGAAGTCACGCAGCAGGCGGGAGAGGAATTTCAGGGTTATACTGCCGCCCTGTATTCCCAGCTCTTTGACCTGAGCAAGGCCTACCAGTCCCAACTGAACCGGGGCAAAGCCCCTCTGTGCACCATGATCGAAGAGGCGATCGCCAAAACGCCGGAGGTTTTCCCGGAATTTGCCCCCGTTGCCTGCCAGGGCGTGGAGGGGGCCTATTCCCAGGAGGCCTGCGAGCGGCTTTTCTCCGTACCCAATATTCTGTTTTTCAAGAATTTTGAGGGTGTTTTTACCGCCATAGAACAGGGCATGTGCCGGTATGGCGTCCTGCCCATCGAAAACAGCACCGCGGGCAGCGTGAACGCGGTGTACGACCTGATGATGCGCCACCGCTTTTACATCGTGCGGAGTGTACGCCTGAAGGTGGAACACTGTCTCCTGGCTCCCGCCGGCACGGAACTGAAGGATCTCCGGGAGGTCGTATCCCATGAGCAGGCGCTGAATCAGTGCGCATCTTTCCTCAAAAGTCTCGGAGACGTGAAGCTCACGACGTTCGAAAACACCGCCGCGGCGGCCAAATATGTTGCCCAGAGCGGCAGAAAGGACGTGGCGGCCCTGTCCTCCCGGCACTGCGCAGCCCTGTACGGCCTCAACTGCCTGCGGGAATCCGTGCAGGATCAGGGCGGCAACTTTACCCGTTTCATCTGTATCGCCCGGGAGCCGGAGATCTATCCCGGGGCGGATAAAACCAGCATCATGGCGGTCACGCCCCATAAGCCCGGTTCCCTGTATAAGCTTCTGGCCCGCTTTTTCAGTCTGGGGATCAATCTGACCAAGCTGGAAAGCCGGCCGCTGCCGGAGCGGGAATTCGAGTTCATGTTCTACTTCGATCTGGTGAAGCCCATCCGGGCTCCTCAGATGATCAGTCTCCTGGGCGATCTGGAAGGGCTCTGCGAGCGCTTCGAGTACCTGGGCAGCTATTCTGAGATCGTATGACGAACCGTTTTGGCCTGCTGGGGGAGCATCTGAGCCACAGCTTTTCCCCCCAGATCCATGCCGTCCTGGGCTGCCCGGATTACGGCCTGTATGAGGTCGAGCCGGATAAGCTGGCAGAGTTTCTGGAGACCACCCCTCTGCTGGGGATGAACGTCACCATTCCTTACAAGAAGGCGGTTGTTCCCCTGTGCGCTGCTCTGTCCCCGGCGGCAGAACGCATCGGCAGTGTGAATACCCTTCGCCGCACTTCGGAGGGATGGTACGGGGACAACACGGATTACGCGGGATTCCGGTATATGCTCTCTTCCCTCGGCTTCGATCCGGCCGGGGAGAAAGCGGTGGTCTTCGGCACCGGCGGAGCCAGCGTCACGGCATGCACCGTGCTCCGGGACCTGGGGGCGGCGGAGGTGACGGCGATCTCCCGCACCGGTCCGGATCATTACGGGAATCTGGATCGCCATCGGGATGCCCGGCTTGTGGTGAACGCCACCCCCGTGGGCATGTATCCGGAAAACGGGAAAGCGGCGGCGAGTCTCCGAAGCTTTCCGGAATGCCGGGCTGTACTGGATCTGATCTACAACCCCGCCCGCACCGCCCTTCTGCTGGAGGCGGAGACGTTGGGCATCCCCTGCCGGAACGGACTGGGGATGCTGGCGGCACAGGCTCATGGCAGCGAGGAGGTTTTTCAGGGCCATTTCCTGCCGGAGGACCTGATCGAGAAGGCTTCCGGGAGCGTGCGGAAGTTAACGGAGAACCTGATCCTCATCGGCATGCCGGGCTGCGGGAAGACCCGGCTGGGGAAGCTGCTGGCCAAGGAGCTGGATCGTCCCTTCCTGGATGCGGACGAGGTGCTGACCCGGGAAGCCGGGCAAAGTCCTGCTGAGATCATCCGGCAAGAGGGGGAGGCGGCCTTCCGAGACCTGGAAACCCGGGTGCTGGCGGAGCTGGGAAAGGGTTCCGGTGCGGTCATCGCCACGGGAGGGGGCTGCGTGATGCGGCCGGAGAACCGGAACCTTCTGCGGCAGAACGGCAGGATCTTCTGGCTCCGGAGGGATCTGAGCAAACTCCCGGTTTCCAACCGCCCCCTGAGTCAGAGCGTCGGTCCGGGGGAGCTGTACCGGCGGAGGAAGGATCTGTACGCCGCGTTCGCAGATCATCGGGTGGAGAATAACGGCAGCCCGAAGGCTGCCGCCAAGGAGATACTGGAGCTATGGGAAAAAAGCTGCTGATCATCAACGGACCCAATCTGAACATGCTGGGCATCCGGGAGCCGGAACTTTACGGAAAACAGGATTTTGCCGCCCTTTGTGCCTGCATCCGGGAGGCCTGCGATCAGGCCGGAGCAGAGGCGACCCTCTTTCAGTCCAACCATGAAGGGGACCTGGTAGAGGTCATTCAGAAGGCCTACGGCGTCTATGACGGCATAGTCATCAATCCCGCGGCGTACACCCACACCAGCGTGGCCATTCTGGATGCGCTGAAGGCCGTGGCCATCCCCGCGGTGGAGGTGCATCTGACGGACGTGCAGTCCCGGGAGGAGTTCCGGCGCATCTCCTATCCCGGCATGGCCTGTCTGAAAACCTTCGCGGGCTTCGGTTTTGACGGATACAGGCTTGCAGTTGACTATCTGATGAGTTATCTTAAAGAAGAGGAAAAGAAAAAGGAGGAATTCGCGTGATCCCATCTGATACCCTGGGCTGGGGCATTGCCCGAAACTGCATCCGCGAGGTTTACGAATACGGCCTTCGTCTGAAGGCGGAGATCGGGGAGGACAAGGTCTTTGATTTCAGCCTGGGCAATCCCAGCGTTCCGGCTCCGCCTCAGGTGAAAGAGGCGATCCTCAAGGCGCTGGAGGATCCCACCCTCCATGATTATACCGTCGCTCCCGGCCGTCCCAGTCTGCGGAAGGCCATTTCCGATCAACTGAACGCCCGCTGCGGGGTGAATACGGAATATACGGATATCTACGTTACCTGCGGCGCTTCCGCCGCCGTCACCTCCTCCATCCGGGCCCTGACCCGCATCGGGGAAGAGGTGGTGGCTCTGGCCCCCCATTACCCGGAATATCCGGTGTTCACCCGTACGGCGGGGGGAAAGTTCGTGGTCTGTTCCCTGCGGAGGGAGGATCTGCAGCTGGATGAGGCCGCTTTGGAGGCGGTGCTGACGGAGAAGACCTCCGTGGTGCTGGTGAACTCCCCCAATAACCCCGCCGGCAGCGTGCTGACGGAGGACAGCCTGAAGCGGCTGGCGAACGTTCTGCACAAGGCACAGGAGAAATTCGGCCATCCGATTTATATCGTCAGCGACGAGCCCTATCGGGAACTGGAGTACGACGGAAAGCAGGTGCCCAGTCCCATCAGCTTCTATGAAAACACCGTGGTCTGCTACTCCTACAGCAAGTCCCTTTCTCTCCCCGGAGAGCGGATCGGTTACTGCGCCGTGAGCGACCGGGCGGCGGATCGGGAGAAGGTCTTTGCCTCTGTGGCCGGCGCAGCACGATCCTATGGGTATGTGAATCCCCCCAGCCTGATGCAGCGGGTCATCGAAGCCTGCGTGGATCTGAAACCGGATATCAGCACCTATAAGGAGAACCGGGATATCCTCTGCGGCATCCTGGACGAAGTGAAGATGCCATATATCCATCCGGACGGAGCATTCTATCTCTTTATCCGGTGCCCGATCCCGGACGCCAAAGAATTCTGCGAACATGCCCGGAAATACGGTCTGCTTCTGGTGCCCTCCAATGATTTCGGCATCACCGGCTACGCCCGGGCGGCTTACTGCGTGAAGGGAGAAATGATCCGCAGGTCTCTTCCCGCTTTCCGGTCTCTGGCACAGGAATACGGCCTCTGCTGAAAACAAATGAACAGCCCCCGCATCGCCCTGATTCCGATGCGGGGGCTGCTTTTTGCTGTTCTCAGTCAATGCGGTATACCCTTTTTTCCAGAGCCGGGACCCGAAGGGTGAACCGGCCGGGCTGGGCCTGGGGCAGGGATTCGGCGTAAATCTCCATCCGGCTGTCGATCCGGTCGATGGCGGAGAGAAGCTCCGCCTCCGCGCATTTGGGGGGGACTGCCGCGCCGAATTCCGGGTCGCCGTGGTGGGAGAGGATCATGTGGGCCAGGAGGGTCAGCTTTTCCTCCGGCAGACCCAGTTCCTTCCCCGCGGCCTCCACCTCCCGGGCGCCCATATAGATATGTCCCAGCAGGTCCCCGGGCACGCTGTATTCCGTCACCAGTCCCAGGGGAGAGAGGCGGAATTCCCAGAGCTTGCCCAGGTCGTGGAGAAGGGTGCCCGCCAGCAGCAGGTCCCGGTGGACCACTTCGGCGTACAGTCCCGCCATGAAGTCCGCCAGGCGAAGCATGTTCAGGGTATGCATCAGCAGACCGTACAGGAAAGCATGATGCATGCTCTTGGCGGCAGGCAGCCGGGTGAGGGCCGCCTCGTACCGATCCGTGAGGGCGAGGCACAGCCGGCGGTAATCCTCATCCTCCAGGGAGCGGATCAGCTGCCGGACCTCATCCATGGCCGCTGTCGGGTCGATCGGCGCAGCGGGGACCAGAGCCGCAGGATCGTAGTCGTCCTGGTCTCCGGCAAAGCGCATGCGCTGGATGATGAACTGCAGATTGCCGTTGTATTCCGTTACTTCCCCCCGGATGAGGGCGGCCTTGCCGCTGTCCTCCGCACTGGCCTGGCCGGTGAAATTCCAGAGCTTCGCGTCCACGGAGCCGGTGGCGTCGGAGACGGTGCAGCTGAGGTAGGGTTTTCCGGCGGCGCTCTTTTTAAGCTGGATGTTCCCCAGGGCGTAGTAGCCTTCCACCTGATCCCCAATATGCAGGTCCGAAACCGCTTTGTTGTATTCCATGTTCCGCCTCCTATTTCATCAGTCGACGCAGGGCCTTTTCCCCAGCCTCGGGGAGACAGCTCCGCAGGTGCAGGATGATGGCCTCCCGGGAGTCCGCCGGTTCCTCGGAATAAGCGGAGGTGACGGCGTCGTAGCCCCACCGGGCTTCCGGGGTGCAGAGTACTGCGATGTGCCAGCCGTAGGGTTGCCCGGCTTTATTCAGGCGGGAACGGAAATCCCGTATCACCAGATAGGTCATCATCTGCAGAGCGGTGACCGTTCCCTCGAAGCCGTGTTCCCCCTCGCTGCCGAAGCCGGCCAGACGGCGGACTTCGTTGGAGAACAGCTCCTCCCGGTCCGGGAACAGGTCCATGATCCGCTTCATCTTGGCCTTGGCCTTGCCCTCCTCCCAGAGGGCGTCGAAGTCGTACCCGTCCCGCCGGGCGTTGGCGAAGCGGGGGAACCAGTCCAGGGAGATGAAACCCGCCCGTCCGCCGAAGAATTTGCCGTAAGCGACCCTGCCTCGTCGGGCCAGCTGCTCCCGCCAGCTCCAGGGGTCCCTTGCTTCATTATCGGTCCACCAATCCGCCGGATCCGTATGCTCCTCCACGGAGAAGCCCTTGACTTCGTTTTCGAACAGGGGGAGGAAACCCAGCTCCTCCACCCGTGCCTCCAGTTCCTCCGGGGTCCGGAGCTGACCCGGACCTGTGCGGCCATGGAGGATCCATTCGCCCTTCTTCTTGCCCATGACTCAGCCTACGGGAACGAGGGGCGTCGCGCCCATGTATCGGCGGAAATAGAAGGCGGTGTCCTCCTCTGTGCAGCCGGGAAGCAGCAGCCCCAGACTGCCGGAGTCGCCGATCTGGTACAGGGACAAAATCTGTTCTCCGGGCAGCTGGATCAGGGAAAGGGCATAATCGCCGATTCGGTCGGAATCCCGTTCGCCGGAGCCGCCGATCCAGCTGCTCCAGCTTTCGGATCCGGCGGTGAAGCGGACCGCGTCGGGCGCCTGATCCTCCCGGGCGTTCAACCGGAAGAACTCGCCCTGCAGACTGTACCAGGTTTCCGTGAGAACGATATCCGCCTTTCCGTCTGCATAGATCTGCAGGCAGGCCAGAATATCCCGGCCGGTGTCATCCACCAGGAGCCAGGGCTGGCCGGAGAGAACGTTCATCAGCTCCGTTTCGTTCAGGGGGGTGCAGCCTCGGCCTTCGCCGTCCAGGTCATGTCCCGTGACATATCGCGGCGTGTCCGACTCCATGGCAGAGTTCCAGTTATCCTGCCCGAACCAGTATTCTCCCCAGGAATAGTCCTTGGTAAGCTCCAGCCGCAGCCGGGGATACCAGGCCAGATTGACCTCCAGAGCGACCGATTCATTCGTATTCATCGTGCCGGTGAACAGAACCTGGTCCGGGATTTTCGCTCCGATGAGGGCTTCCATGGCTTCCGCGTTCGCCCCGGATAGGGAAGCCCGCTGAAAACTGTACTGCAATCCGTCCTGCAGAGAGGTGACCACCGCCCAGACCCAGTTGGGCTCGTCAGAATCCAGATGCTCTGTGGAGATACAGGCGGTGACGCCGGGGACGGCCTCCGCCTCCTCCCGGGTCTCGCAGAACCGAATCATGGCCAGCTTCACCGGGGCGATCCCGTCGGCCTTGGAAACGGAGTAAAACAGAAAACCGCCGTCCACCGGGTACAACCGTGCCCGGAAGACCTGGTCCTCGTTTTCCGGCAGAGTATAGTATACGGTCAGCCGTCCGCCGTGGAGGTACATGCTCCGGAATCGAACAGGCTCCGCGGCAGCTGGGTCCCGGTATCCCATGAAATGCTCTTCATCCGGCTCGAACCACCAGAGAAGGGGGTTCTGGGCCTCCCGATAGTCCGTATACGTCTTCTTGTCCGCCAGCTCCGGCAGATCGGCCTTCCGGATGACCATGAGCTCGCCCTCCGGCTCCTCCCGGTACTGCTTCCGCCAGGCCGCCAATTCCTCCTCCGTGGGTTTCCGGGAGATGCCTGCACCGCCGGCGCAGACAGCTGCCCAGTCGATCTCCTGGGGATAAGCGTAGCAGGTGCGGAAGAAGCCCCAGTCTGTGGGACCGAAGCTTGCGGCGATCCGTGCCGTCTCCTCCTCGTCCAGGGGACGGCCGTCCTCCTGAGGGGAGACATGGCTGAACCACATGGTGGTGCCGCCGGCGGTGCCGTCCGGGTTCTCCCAACTGCAGCTTACTTCCATATCCCATTCGTTCATGGCGGTGATGGTGAAGCGCCGGGACCTGTCTTCGCTTTCTGACCGGAAAAAAAGGGCGCCGCTCTCGTCCTGCATCAATTGCAGTTGCGGGCAGACTGTCCAGGCGCCGCCGCCGGTCCGTTCATAGAGCCATAAAGCCGGAGTGTCCTCAGAAGTTGCGAGCCAAACTTCCACGCCGTTCTCCCAGGCCTCCTCGTAGCTGCCCTCCGCCTCATAAGCGTACAGACACCACAGGTAGGCCAGCTCATCAGGCAGATGGTCGATGAAAACGGGCTCCGGCGTGGGGTCGGGGGTCGGTTCCGG
>CAMZJG010000008.1 GCA_947307505.1 uncultured Clostridia bacterium
CCCGCCGGGGTGGAATCCAAAGCTTGTTTCCATCGTTTTACTCCAGAATATCTCCGATATCGTCCAGCCCCTGCTCCGTGGTGACCACGATCACATGGTCTCCCCGGTGGAGACTGTCCAGTCCGCCGGGGATCAGGGCTTTGCCTCCCCGGATGATACAGGCTACCAGCAGGCTGCGCTTGGTGTTCAGGTCCTTCAGGGGAACGCCGCAGAGGCCTTCCACCTCCCGGCCCACGGAAAACTCCAGGGCCTCCACCTTCCCGCCGCAAAGTCTGTGGATGGCTTCCACGTTGCTGTCCTCGCTGGCGGCGTTCATGCCCCGCACGTAGCTGAGGATCATATTGGCGGTGATGTGCTTGGGGGAGATGACGCTCCCCAGGCCGGATTTCTCGCTCAGGTCGATGAGGTTGCCGCTGTTCACTTTCACCACGGTCTTGCCCGCCCCAAGGGAAGCGGCGTAGAGGCCCAGGATGATATTCACCTGGTCGGAATCCGTCAGGGCGACGATGGCGTCCATGCTCTCCGCCCCCAGTTCCCCCAGCAGCTCATGGTCCGTCCCGTCCCCGTGGATGATCCCCGCGCCGGGCAGCAGCTCGCACAGGGTGTTGCACCGGTCCTCGTCCTTCTCCACGATGGTGACCCGGGTCCCGGCCCCCTCCAGGCTCACCGCCAGGTAGTAGGCGATCCGTCCGCCTCCCACGATGAGCACCCGGTCCGCCTTCTTCTTCTGGATGCCCAGACGGCGCAGGAAGCGGGCGATCTCCGAAGGTTCTCCGGTGATGCTGATCCGGTCATTCGCCTGGATGCGGAAATCGCCGCCGGGGATATAGACCTCGTCCCCCCGCTGAACGGCGCAGACCAGCACCCGGCCGAATTCCCGGCTCAGGTCCCTGAGCAGGAGACCGGGGAGAGCGGAGTCGGCCCCCGCCGTGACCTCCACGATCTCCGCCCGGCCTCCGGCGAATACGTCCACCCGGTGGGCTGTGGGGAAACGCAGCAGACGGGAGATCTCCGAAGCTGCGGCGAACTCCGGGTTCAGATACATGCTCAATCCCAGTTCATCCGACAGGAAGTCCAGCAGGGAGCCGTTCTTGTCCTGCCGCCGGGTATAGTCGGGGTCCCGGACCCGGGCGATGGTATGCTTCGCGCCCAGCTTCCGGGCGATGAGACAGGCCATCAGGTTCTGCTCATCGGAGGCGGTGGTGGCGATGAGCAGGTCCGCCTTGTCCGCCTGGGCGTCCCTCTGGACCCCCAGGGCGGCGCAGCTGCCCACCACGCCCATCACGTCGTAGAGGTTGCCCACCTCTTCGATGCGCCGGGGATTGGAATCAATGGCCGTGACATCGTGGCCCTCCAGGGAGAGCCGCTGGGTGAGCTCCCGGCCCACCATGCCGCATCCTGCGATCACGATCTTCATGAGGCGTTACCTCCGGTCTTATTCTACGAATACGGGAATGCTCACGCTGAACAGGAACTGCTTGGTGTCCTTGTCCAGGAGTCGGATCTCCACGTCCGCTTCTCCGGGCTGGAGACCGGTGATGATGAGGGGGCAGGAGATGCCGTCTTCGTTCCAGGCGCCCCAGGTGCAGGAGACGACGTCTTCCCCGTAGATCTCATAGCGCAGGGTGTGGAGACCCGGGTTATCCGAGCGGATAGTCACGGTGATCTCATAATCCTCGTCCGCCGCCAGGCCGATCTCGTCCTCGGATACCTCCAGCGCGGCGTAGAAGATGTTTACCCGGATGGTCTGCATGGCCAGCAGAGTGCCGTCGTCATGGCAGTAGGCCACCGTGAGTTCGGTGCTGCCGGCGCTCACGGGGTTGATGTACAGCGTAGTATCGTTGTTCTCGTCCCATTCGCTCCATTCGCCGTTCAGCAGGTTGGGATCCTCCGCATACCAGCTGACGTAGGTGTGCTCGTCGTCCGGTCCGTAAACCGCGTGCACATGGATCTCGCCGCCGGCGAAGAGGGAAAGGCTCAGATATTCCACATCCACCGAGAATTCCACATCTTCGGCGACGACCCCCGATTCCCCGGCGGGAGCCACCGTGACCTGGACGGTCTTGGAATCCAGGATGGTCTCCGATTCCGAAATGAGGAAGTAGATGGTGACCTCCGTGCTGCCTGCGGAAAGGCCGGTGATGCGGAGCGTATTGTCGTCCCCGTGCCAGCCCAGCCAGGCGCAGGAGACCACATCCTCGTTGCCGATGGAATACAGCACGGAGACGCCGGTGCAGTTCTGCTCAACGGCGGTGAGACCCAGGTCCCATGCTTCGCCGATGTCTACCCGGACCTGGGTGTCCGACAGGGTGAGCACGCCGCTGGGGCCGGCCTGGCTGCCGCCCAGGGGAGCATATTCCTCCACCACCGCGTTTTCCAGATAGGTCAGGGGAATGGCCAAATTCAGGTTCTGCCCCTCGGTATAAGTGGCGGAGGTGATGGCGATGACCTGGCCGTACTTGTTCAGCAGGGCGCCCCCGCTGCTGCCCGGGGAGATGGCGGCGCTCATCTGGATGTAGTCCACCCCGCCGTCCCAGCGGTGGGGGTTGGAGATGATGCCGGCGGAGATGGTGTTCTGCAGGCCCAGGGGGCTGCCGATGGCGTATACCGTGGCTCCGCCTACGTTATACTCCGGGCTGCCCACCTCCAGAGGCCGGAAGTCCTTCCCCTTGATCTGGAGAACGGCCCAGTCCTCGTCCGCGCTGTAGTCATACACGCCCAGCACTTCGTACATATCTCCCGTATCGGAGACGGTGATGATGGCGGAAGCGGCGCCGGAGATCACATGGTAATTGGTAACGGCGACCCCGTCCTCCGTGAGGAAGAAGCCGCTGCCGGTCTTGATGCTCCAGCCGTATTCGTCGAAGATCTCGATGTAAAAAACGGAGGGAGAGCAGGCGGCATAGATCTGTTCCGCCGTCAGAACGGGCAGATCATGGGAGGGACGGGGGATATGGGTGAGGATGAGGATCTCTGCGTCAAAGGGGACCTGATCCCCCTTGCTGTAGTCCGGACTGCCGGCCACGACGGCGGTCACCGTGGAGGGAGCGCCTGCCTCCAGATCCTCCGCCACGTCCGTGCGGATGTTCACGAAGCCCGCGTCGGCAAAGGCCTGGACCAGCGCTTCCGGCTCGCCGGTGCCGACCTCGGCGGGGGAGAGGGGAACGGCCGCCCTGCGCAGCGTATGGTACTCCACCAACACAGGGGAATCGGCGGAGAAGCTGTCTCCCACCGCAAACTGGGTAGAACTGCCGATGATTACGTCCCGGACGGTCTCATTTCTGGCCGACTCCCGGGAGGTCAGGTCCGCGTATTCCTTCAGTTCAATGGATGTGAAGCCCAGGATTCGGAGCCTCTTTTCCGCTTCCTGATAGCTGTACCCCGTAAACTCCTCTGCGGAAAGCGGCATGACGATCCGGGGGATCGGCGTGGGAGCGGGGACAGATGTGGGCTCCGGCGTCGGCACGGACGTCGGGGCTGCCGTGGGGTCCGGCACGGCGGTGACCATCGGTATGCCGCCGCTGCAGGCGCAGAGTGAGACGAGCATCAGAAGGGCCAACAGAAGAGTCAGGCCTCGTTTCATGGCAGATGAGCTCCTTTCCTGGATTACGTTACAGCACCCATAGACGGGAACGATACTGGAGAGCCTCGGCCAAATGGCCGGGCTGGATCTTTTCGCTGCCTGCCAGGTCCGCGATGGTGCGGGCCACCCGCAGGACTTTGTCATGGCTCCGGGCGGTGAGGCCCAGGCGCTGGTATGCCGCCCGAAGCAGGTCTTCCCCCTGCTGGTCCAGACGGCAGACTTCCCGGAGCAGATCGCCCGACAGCCGGGCATTCTCCACCTGGGGCCCTGTGCTGCAGCGCTCCCGCTGCCGCTCCCGGGCGGCTTCCACCCTCCGGCGGACGGCCTGCGAACTCTCCCCGGGCTGCCGACGGTGCAGCTCCTCATAATCCAGGGCCCGGAGCTGAACGAACAGGTCGATCCGGTCCAGAAGGGGACCGGAAATGCGCTGCTGATAGTTGCGTACGGCGCTTTCGGAACAGGTACAGCGGCCGGAGGGGTCCCCATACCAGCCGCAGCGGCAGGGATTCATGGCTGCCACCAGCATGAAGCGGCTGGGATAACTCACGCTGCCGCTTACCCGGGAGATGGTCACTTCCCCGTCCTCCATGGGTTGACGGAGGACTTCCAGGGTGGCGCGGTTGAACTCCGGCAGCTCATCCAGAAACAGGACGCCGTTGTGGGCCAGGCTGATCTCCCCGGGACGGAGGTCCGTTCCCCCGCCGGCCAGGCCGACGCTGGAAACGGTGTGGTGAGGGGAGCGGTAGGGACGGTGGGTCATCACAGGGTGCTGCCGGTCCGTCAGTCCCGCCACGGAGCAGATCATGGTGGTTTCCAGAGTCTCCTCCCGGGTCATGGCAGGGAAGATGGAGGGGAGTCTGCGGGAGAGCATGCTCTTTCCGGAACCGGGAGGACCGGAGAGCAGGATATTGTGGCCTCCGGCCACGGCGATCTCCAGCGCCCGTTTGGCCTCCTCCTGGCCCTTCACCTCGGAAAAATCCGGGCCATTCACATCGGGAGCGGGTTCCGGCACCGCGGCGGGAGGGATGATCTCCTCTCCCAGAAGATGACGGATGAGAGCCTGGGTGCTGGCCACGGGGATGACCTCCACCCCGCTGGCGTAAGCTGCCTCAGAAGCGTTGGCTGCGGGGACAAAGAGTTTGCTGAGCCCCGCTTCACGTGCGGCCAGGGCCATGGACAGAGCGCCGCAGATGGGACGCACTTCGCCCCCCAGACTCAGTTCCCCGATGAAGCCCCAGTCCTCGGGCAGGGGCTCCAGCTGCCCGGTGGCGGCCAGGATCCCCAAAAACACGGGCAGATCGTACAGGGTGCCCCCCTTGCGGGTGTCCGCCGGGGCCAGGTTCACGATGACCCTTCCCGGAGGGAAACGGAAACCGCCGCTTTTCACCGCGGCCCGCACCCGTTCCCGGGCTTCCCGCACCGCCGCATCCGGCAGGCCCACCAGGTCGAAATTGGGCTGCACCCCGCCGGCGGCATAACACTCCACCGTCACGGCGTAACCGTGTACGCCCCGGATGCCCAGGCTGTGTACCCGCTGGAATTCCGCCATGCCGCCGCCTCCCATCCAAAGCACATTCTCCTAGATTTATACCCTATAGTAAACCTTTGCAGAGGAGAATGCAAGGGAGTTGAAAGGCGGTCCGGGCGGAGCCGATCCTTTTCCTCCTGTTTTTCTGCCCGCGGAATTGTATTCCGAACGGGGAAGGTATATAATAATATGAATATTTGTGCGGAAGGGAGCGGCGGTATGCGGGCAGACGTTTCGGGGATCCCGGTGAATTACCTGGACCTGGGTTCCGGACCGGAGACGGCGGTGATCCTCCAGGGCTGGGGAACGAATCTGAGCCTGTATCGGGCGCTGGGGGAGCATCTGGCCCAGCGGATGCGGGTGCTGATCCCGGAGCTGCCCGGCTTCGGGGAGACGCCGGAGCCGCCGGAACCCTGGGAGGCGTCGGACTATGCCGCCTTCACCCGGGAATTCCTCCGGGTCCTGGGGGTGGAGAAGACCCATCTTCTGGGCCACTCCAACGGGGGCCGGATCATCCTCTGCCTCAGCACCTCCCCCCATCCCGGCCTGGAGCTGGGTAAGCTGGTGTTTCTGGATTCCGCGGGCATCGTACCGGAAAAGACGGCGAAGCAGAAGCGGAAGCAGACCCTGTTCAAGGCCGTGCGGACCCTGCTGAAACCCTTTCCCAGACTCCTGGAGGCATACCGGCAGAACCACGGCTCCGCGGACTACCGGGCAGCCAGCCCCCTGATGCGCCAGACTCTGGTGAAGCTGGTGAACAAGGACCTGCGGGAGCTGATGCCTCAGGTGCGGGAGCCCAGCCTGCTGATCTGGGGCACGGCGGATACGGATACCCCCCTCTGGATGGGGAAGATCTTCGCGGAGAAGATCCCGGATGCGGGACTGGTGGAGGTCCCCGGCGCGGGACATTATGCCTATCTGGAGCAGCCCGGTTTCGTATACCGGGTGCTGGACGCCTATTTCGGAAAGGCGGAGAAATAGATGTATTTATTTCTTGCAAAAGCGATCATGGGGCTGTGCTTCCTGGGAGCGGGCTTCGTCCTCTTCCGGCGCTATGCCCATATCTTCCAGCTGAACGGCTATAAGCATCCGGTGCAGGAACGCTGGGTGCGGGACAATATCGAGCAGGTGATGCTGCGGGGGATCTGGGCCCTGGGGGCCGCTCCCCTGGTCCATGGGCTGGGCCGGATCGGGGCGTACCTGGCGGCGGCCCTCTTCCTGCTGGTGCTGGGGCTGAACCTGCCCAGGACCCCCGCCAAGAAGCCGCTGGTGATGACCAAGCGGATGGGGAGACTGCTGATCACCTACACCCTTCTCCATCTCCTGGCCCTGGTCTTTCTTCTGTTCATGCCGGACGGGGGCGGCTTCGGCGCTCTTCTGTGCTCCTTCTGCCTGACGGGGGCTCCCTGGCTCCTGCTCCTGGCGGACACGATCAACAGGCCCGTCGAGAAGGCCATCGACAACTGGTACATCAGGGACGCGAAGCGCATCCTGGGGGAGTGCCCGGACCTGACGGTCATCGGCGTCACCGGCAGCTACGGCAAGACCAGCGTCAAGTTTTTCCTTGAAAAGCTGCTGAGCGCAGAGTACAATGTATTGGTTACGCCGGAGAATTACAACACCACCCTGGGGGTGGTGCGCACCATCCGGGAACGGCTCCGGGCCCAGCATCAGCTCTTCGTCTGCGAGATGGGCGCCCGGAACGTGGGGGACATCAAGGAGATCTGCGACCTGGTGCACCCGAAGTACGGGGTCATCACCGCCATCGGTCCCCAGCACCTGGAGAGCTTCGGCAGCCTGGGCAACATCATCAAGACCAAGTTCGAGCTGGCGGACGCCCTCCCGGAGGACGGGATCCTGTTCGCCAACCTGGACGACGAAAATATCCGCGGCCGGAAGACCGCCGTCCCCACCGTGGGCTACGGCCTGGTCCGGGGGGACTATCGGGCGGAGGACCTGACCGTCTCCCCCCGGGGCAGCAGCTTCACCCTCAAAGGGGTAGAGTTCCATACCCGGCTCCTGGGGGCCCATAATGTGCAGAATATCTGCGCCGCCGTCGCCGTGGCGGGCACCCTGGGCATACCTCTGGAAAAGCTCCGGCTGCCGGTGCAGCAGCTGGAGAGCGTGCCGCACCGGCTCCAGCTCCTGGGGGGCGGGGCCAGGACCGTCATCGACGATGCCTACAACTCCAACCCCGCCGGGGCAAAGGCTGCGCTGGAAGTCCTCTCCGCCTTTCCCGGCCTGCGGATCCTGGTGACCCCGGGCATGGTGGAGCTGGGGGAGAAGCAGGAGAGCCTGAACCGGGATCTCGGCGCCCAGGCTGCGGAGAAATGCGACTATGCCGTGCTGGTGGGCCGGAAGCAGGCGCCTCCCATTCGGGCGGGACTCCTTTCCGCCGGATTCCCGGAGGAGAAGATCCTGGTATGCGATACGGTGCAGGAGGCCGTCGCCGCGGCGGACGCCCTGGAACCGGGGCGGGAGCGGGTCATCCTGTTGGAAAACGATCTGCCGGATAATTATTGAGGAGGTCTTTTGCATGAAGATCCAGATCGGTCTTTTCTTCGGGGGAAACAGCGTGGAGCACGAGGTCTCCGTCATTTCCGCTCTCCAGGCCTTCGGGCAGTTCGACCGGGAGAAATACTCTGTGCTGCCCGTCTACATCAGTCGTAACAGCGAGTTCTATACCGGCGAAGCCGCCGGTCATATTGAGGAATACAAGGATCCAAAGGCTCTGATGGCCAAGTGCACCCAGGTCTTCCCCGTGCGCCTGGGGGACCGGGTCGCTCTGCTGGAGCAGGGGGCCTTCGGCTGGAAGAAAAAGCCCTACGCCCTTCTGGACGTGGCTTTCCCCGTGGTCCACGGCACCAATGTGGAGGACGGCGCCCTCCAGGGCTTTTTCCGCACCCTGGGGATCCCCTTTGCGGGCTGCGACGTGATGGCCTCCGCCGTGGGCATGGATAAATACGCCCAGAAGCTCCTGTACCGCTCCGCCGGCCTGCCGGTGCTCAGCGCCCTCCGCCTGGGGGCGGAGGGGGATCGGGAAGCCTTCTGCGACCTGGCGGAGAAGCAGCTGAGCTACCCCATGATCGTGAAGCCCCTGGACCTGGGCTCCAGCGTGGGCATCCGTCTGGCCCATGACCGGGCCGGTCTGCTGGAGGCGCTGGACTATGCCTTTTCCTTCGCGCCGGAGGTGCTGACGGAGCAGGCGGTGCAGCACCTGCGGGAGCTGAACTGTTCCGTCCTGGGGGACCGGGAGGACGCCCGGGCCTCGGAGGTGGAGGAGCCCATCATGGGGGACGAGATCCTGAGTTATGAGGATAAGTACGGCTCCGGCGGCAAGGGCGGCAAGACCGGGGCTTCCAAGGGCATGCGGGGGCTGAAGCGCCTTCTTCCCGCCCCCATTTCTCCGGAGCTTCGGGAGAAGATCCGGGAGGCCGCCGTGGCCGCCTTCCAGGCGCTGGACTGCTGCGGCGTGGCCCGCATCGACTTCCTGATGGACGACGAGACCG
The DNA here is from genome assembly GCA_947307505.1 of uncultured Clostridia bacterium. The sequence continues at coordinate 8,621 of CAMZJG010000008.1, forward strand.
GGCAGTACTGGGTGAACGAGATCAACACCAATCCCGGTTCCCTCTCTTTCTACCTGTGGGAGCCGGTGGGCCTGCCCTATCCCCAGCTTCTGGACGAGCTGGTGAAGCTGGCCCTGAAACGGGAGCGCCTGAGAGGCAGCTTCCACCATGAGATCGAGACCGGCATCCTGGCTGGGTTCTCCGGCGGGAGCAAGGGCGGGAAAATATAGGGTCCCGCTTCAAACAGACCCCGCTTTTCGGGCACCGGGGCAGATACGCTGCCGGGAACGAAGCTTTCATGAAGAACAATATTCGAAAGAAGATGAATCGATGATCGAATTTGACGCATACAAAACGAAACTGAACGCCCTGCGGCCCAAGCTGGATACGGTGCGGGACGCCCTGAAGCTGGATGCCGCCCGGGAGGAGATCGCCCAGCTGGAGGCGGAGACCGGGAAGGACGGCTTCTGGAACGACGTGCAGAACGCCCAGAAGGTCCAGCAGCAGATCAAGCGGCTGCAGCACAAGTGCGAAAACTACGACCAGCTCAACCGGAGCTGGGAGGATCTGCTCACCCTCTGCGACATGGCCCTGGAGGAGAACGACGACAGCATGCTGCCGGAGCTGGAGGAGGAATACGCCCGCTTCGAGAGCAAGCTGGAGGAAGTGCACCTCAGCACCCTCCTCAGCGGGGAGTACGACGCCAACAACGCCATCCTCACCCTCCATCCCGGCGCCGGCGGCACCGAGGCCATGGACTGGGCGGGGATGCTCTACCGCATGTATACCCGCTGGGCGGAACGCCACGGCTATACCTATAAGCTGCTGGACTGGCTGGACGGGGAAGAAGCGGGGATCAAGTCCGCCTCCATCAAGATCGAGGGAGAAAACGCCTACGGCTATCTGAAGAGCGAGCACGGTGTGCACCGGCTGGTGCGCATCTCTCCCTTTGACGCCTCCGGCCGTCGGCAGACCAGCTTCGCCGCCGTGGAGGTCATGCCGGAGATCACCGATACCGGGGAGATCGAGCTCCGGGACGAGGATATCAAGATGGACGTGTTCCGCTCCTCCGGCGCGGGCGGCCAGAAGGTCAACAAGACCTCCTCCGCTGTGCGGCTGACCCATATCCCCACGGGCATCGTGGTCTCCAGCCAGGTGGAGCGCAGCCACTTCCAGAACCTGGAAAACTGCAAGGAGATGCTCCGGGCCAAGCTGGCGGAGATCAAGGAGCGGGAGCACCTGGAGAAGATCAGCGACATCAAGGGCGTACAGATGAAGATCGATTTCGGCAGCGCCATCCGCTCCTACGTCTTCATGCCCTACACCCTGGCCAAGGACACCCGTACGGGATATGAGAACGGGAACATCGGCGCCGTGATGGACGGCGATATCGACGGCTTTATCAACGCATACCTGAGTCAGAGGGCATAAGAACAGCGGGAAGGGATGTGCTCGGAGCCATGAAATACGAGATCGGCTTTGACAACGCAAAGTACCTGGAGACCCAGTCTGCCCATATCCGGGAACGGATCGGTCAGTTCGGAGGCAAGCTCTATCTGGAATTCGGGGGCAAGCTCTTCGACGACAACCACGCCGCCCGGGTGCTCCCCGGCTTTGAGCCGGACAGCAAGGTGAAGATGCTCCTCACCATGAAGGACCAGGCGGAGATCGTCATGGTCATCAACGCGGGGGACATCGAAAAGAACAAGGTCCGGGGGGATCTGGGCATCACCTACGACCTGGACCTGCTGCGGCTGATCGACGCCTTCCGGGGCATCGGGCTGTTCGTGGGCAGCGTAGTCATCACCCATTTTGACCAGCATGCCGGGGCGGAGGCCTTCCAACGGCATCTGGAGAGCCTGGGCCTGCGGGTCTACCGGCACTATACCATCCCCAACTACCCCTTCGACGTGGAAGGGATCGTGAGCGAGACCGGCTTCGGCCGGAACGAATTTGTGGAGACCACCCGTCCCCTGGTGGTGGTCACCGCCCCCGGCCCCGGCAGCGGGAAGATGGCCACCTGTCTGAGCCAGCTCTACCATGAGCACCAGCGGGGAGTCAGCGCGGGCTATGCCAAATTCGAGACCTTCCCCATCTGGAACCTGCCGCTGAAGCATCCCGTGAACCTGGCCTACGAAGCGGCCACCACGGACCTGAACGACGTGAACATGATCGACCCCTTCCATCTGGAGGCCTATGGGGAGACCACGGTGAACTACAACCGGGATGTGGAGATCTACCCGCTGCTGAAGGCCATATTTGAGAGCATATACGGCTACTGCCCCTATAAATCCCCCACGGACATGGGCGTGAATATGGCGGGCAACTGCATCATCGACAACGACGCGGTGGTCCACGCCGCAAACAAGGAGATCATCCGCCGCTGGTTCGACGCCGCCTGCGCTTACCGGAAGGGCAACGTGGACAAGACCGTGGTGCAGAAGAACGAGAGCATCATGAAACAAGCGGGGCTGACCCCGGAGAACCGAAAGGTGGTCATGGCAGCCCGGGACAAGGCCCAGGCGACCGGCGAGCCCGCCGCCGCCATGGAGCTCTGCGACGGCAGGGTGCTCACGGGAAAGACCTCCAAGCTTCTGGGCGCCTCCAGCGCCCTGCTGCTGAACGCCCTGAAGACCCTGGCGGGCATCCCGGACGAGGTGCACCTCATTTCGCCCGATGTGATCGCCCCCATTCAGACCCTGAAGGTGGAACTCCTGGGGGGCGGCAATCCCCGGCTCCATACGGACGAGGTGCTCATCGCCCTCTCCGTGTGCTCCAATACGGATGAGTATGCCGCCCGGGCCATGGCCCAGCTCCCCAACCTGAACCATACGGAGGTCCACTCCACCGTCATCCTCTCCCAGGTGGACGCCTCCACCTTCAAGAAACTGGGAGCAAATCTTACATGCGACCCGGTGTATCAGTCCAAAAAGCTCTATCACAGAGGATAGGAAAGGAATAACGATCATGGACAATCTGAACTACACCATGCTTTGCGATTTCTATGAGCTGACCATGGGCAACGGCTACTTCGCCAGCGGGATGCATCAGAAGATCTGCTATTTCGACGTGTTTTTCCGCCAGGTGCCCGACGGGGGCGGTTTTGCCATCGCCGCCGGTCTGGAACAGATCATCGACTATGTGCAGAATCTGCACTTCGACCGGAAGGACATCGAGTATCTTCGGAGCAAGGGGATCTTTGATGAGCAGTTCCTCCGGTGGCTGAAGTACTTCCGCTTCACCGGAGATATCTGGGCCGTACCTGAGGGCACCCCCATCTTCCCCTATGAACCCATCCTCACCGTTCGGGCTCCCGCGGTGGAAGCGCAGCTCATGGAGACCTTCCTGCTTCTCCAGCTGAACCATCAGTCCCTCATCGCCACCAAGGCCAACCGGGTGGTACGGGCTGCCCAGGGCAGACCGGTGATGGAATTCGGCTCCCGTCGGGCTCAGGGCGGCGACGGGGCCATGCTGGGCGCCCGGGCCTCCTACATCGGCGGCTGCGTCGGCACCGCCTGCACCATTTCCGACCAGCTCTACGGTGTTCCCGCCGGGGGCACCATGGCCCATTCCTGGGTGCAGATGTTCCCCAGCGAGCTGGAGGCCTTCAAGACCTACTGCCGGATCTACCCCAATAACGCGGTGCTGCTGGTGGATACCTACAATACTCTGAAGAGCGGCGTACCCAACGCCATCCGGGCATTCAAGGAAGAGCTGGTGCCCAAGGGCATCACCAACTTCGCCATTCGGCTGGACTCCGGGGATATTTCCTACCTCTCCAAGCAGGCCCGGAAGATGCTGGATGAGGCGGGTCTGGAAAACTGCCGCATCTCCGCTTCCAACGCTCTGGATGAACGGCTCATCTCCGACCTGCTGATGCAGGGCGCCTGCATCGATTCCTTCGGCGTAGGCGAGCGGATGATCACCGCCAGCAGCGCTCCCGTTTTCGGCGGCGTGTATAAGCTGGCCGCGGTGGAGGACCAGGAGGGGACCATCATCCCCAAGATCAAGATCAGCGAGAACACCGCCAAGATCACGAACCCCCACTTCAAAAAGGTCTACCGTCTCTTTGACCGGGAGACGGGGAAAGCTCTGGCGGATCAGATCTGCGTCTGGGACGAGGAGATCGACGATTCCCAGCCCCTGACCATTTTCGATCCCCTGGCGGTCTGGAAGACCAAGAAGCTGACGGATTTCGTCGCCAAGGAGCTGCTGAAGCCCATCTTCAAGGACGGAAAACTGGTGTACCAGAAGCCCAGTCTGACGGAGATCCGCAGCTACTGCGCATCCCAGGTGGAGCTGCTGTGGGACGAGGTAAAGCGGTTCCAGAACCCCCACAATTACTACGTGGACCTTTCGGAGAAACTATGGCTGGTGAAGCGGGAGCTGCTGAACTCCTTCCGTGACGAATAAAAACCGGAAATCAACAGGAAAACAGGACAGCCGATTGCGGCTGTCCTGTTTTGGAGAGGAGGGGCCCCATGGACTATTCCCTGCTTTGGCTGGATTGGAAGAAGAGAGACGACCTGCCCCCCTGGACCGGGCGGATCGTGGGTGATCCTGTCTCGCTCCAGGGAAAAGCCGCCATGCGGGAGCTGAGAGAGGGGTTCCGGGAGCTGGGCGCGGCGGACACAGCGGGCGGCCCCTGTCTGCGGCTGGAGGAGACCTCCGGAGACGGAGAGAACTTTTGCCTCCGCCGGGAAGGGGAGAGCCTGATCCTCTCCGGTCCCGGCCGCGGCCTTCTGTACGGCGTCTTTGCCCTGCTGCGGCAGCTGGCCCTGGGGGAGGAGATCCTCCCTGGGACCTCCGCCCCCGCCTGGCCCATCCGCATGCTGGACCACTGGGACAATGCGGATGGCAGCATCGAGCGGGGGTACGCAGGCGCTTCCTTCTTCTTCTCAGAAGGAAAGCCGGTGTGCAATGCCCGCACCCGAGATTACGCCCGGCTGCTGGCTTCCGTGGGGCTGAACGGCTGCTGCGTCAACAATGTGAACGTAAAAGGGGAAGCCCTGGAACTGCTCACGGGGAAGTACGACCGGGAACTCCGGGAGATCGGAGAGACCCTGGGAGAATACGGGGTATCCCTCTGGATCTGCGTCAGTTTTGCCGCACCCATGGAACAGGGAGGCCTCCCCACGGCAGACCCCCTGGACCCGAAGGTGCGCAGGTGGTGGCAAGAGACCTGCGGCCGCCTCTTCCGGGCGGTGCCCGGTCTGGCGGGTTTCCTGGTAAAGGCGGATTCCGAGGGACGCGCCGGTCCCCAGACCTACGGCCGGTCCCAGGCGGAGGGAGCGAACATGCTGGCGGGGGCGGTACGCCCTTACGGGGGCAGCATCCTCTGGCGCTGCTTCGTATACAACTGCACCCAGGACTGGCGGGACCAGAAGACGGACCGGGCCAGGGCCCAGTACGACACCTTCGCCTCCCTGGACGGGCAGTTCGGGGAAAACGTTTATCTGCAGATCAAGAACGGCCCCGTGGATTTCCAGATCCGGGAGCCTGTCTCCCCTCTGCTGGTGCGGCTGGAGAGGACGCAGCGCATCGTGGAATTCCAGCTGGCCCAGGAGTATACGGGTCAGCAGCGGCACGTGTGCTACCTGGCCCCCATGATGAAGGAGGTGCTGGATTTCTCCGGTCCTGCGGGAAGGGTGAAGGACCGGCTCTCCGCCGTCTGCGCCGTGAGCAACACCGGAGCGGATTTCAACTGGACGGGCCATGATCTGGCCGCCGCCAACCTCTATGCCTTCGGCCGCCTGGCCTGGGACCCGGATACGGACCCGGCGGTCCCGGCCCGGGAGTGGACGCGGCTCACCTTCGGAGACGATCCGCGGGTGACGGAAACGGTGACGGATATCCTTCTGCGCTCCCGGGAGGTCTACGAGCGCTACACCGTTCCCCTGGGCATCGGGTGGATGTGTTATCCCCCCACCCACTACGGCCCCAGCCCGGAAGGGTATGAATACGACCGCTGGGGCACCTACCACCGGGCCACCCACCGGGAGATCGGCGTGGAGCGGGGGCCTTCGGGCACAGGGTATTCGGAGCAGTACGGCCCGGAGCTGGGCCGGATGTACGGGGAGATCGGCACCTGTCCCGAAGAACTGCTGCTGTTCTTCCACCGGCTGCCCTACGATCACCGGATGAAGGACGGCAGGACTCTCCTCCAGCGGATCTACGACGATCATTTCCGGGGCTGCGAAGAGGCAGAGGCCATGGCGGAAGCCTGGGACGCCCTGGAGGGCCTGGTGCCGGAGGACGCCTTCCGCCGGGTGCGGGAGCGGTTCGGGGAGCAGGTCCGTTCCGCCCGGGAGTGGCGGGACGTGATCAATTCCTGGCTGTACCGTCTGACCCTCATCCCGGATGAAC